>NZ_JBHUQX010000169.1:0-18447 GCF_042674225.1 Streptomyces sp. NPDC056948 | reverse complement strand
CAGCAGGTCGGCGTAACCGTCGCTGTCGAGGTCCGCGGAGGCGAGGGCGGAGCCGAAGGCGTCGTCGGCCTCGGCGGCACCCGGCATCCCGGCGGTGTCCTGGGTGAGGAGCGTGCGCGTCGAGCTCTTCGGCCCGCTCGTGCTGCCGTAGACGACGGACACGGCGCCCGCCTTCGCCTTCCCGGCGACCGTGGCGCCCGGGGCGCCGATCGCCAGGTCGGTGCGGCCGTCGCCGTTGAAGTCGTACGGGGCGGCGGCGGTGGCGGCGTGGGCGGCGGGTGCGGTGAGGACCGCCGCGAGGGGGGTGAGGGCCGCCATGAGGAGAGCGGCGCTGCGCAGACGCATGGGTTTCCTTGCCTGGTAAGGAGACTGACGGCGTATCACGTGTGTCACTGAGCGATGGCCCAGGCGAAGTCGGAGCCGCCTTTGAGGGAGACGTCGCGGGCCGAGAGGAACTTCGACCCCGTGGTGGTCAGGCCGGAGGCGGCGCCGCGCAGGACGGTGACCGCGCCGTAGCCGTTCTCGTAGCCGGCGCCGCTGACCAGGTCGGCCTTGCCGTTCTTGTCGAGGTCGACCAGGCGCACCGTCATGCCGAAGGCGTCCATCGTCTCGTTGCTTCCGGGGACACCGGCGGTGTCCTGCGACCAGGACTTGGCGCCCTTGCCGCTCAGGCCGGAAGCCGAACCGAACAGGAGGGTCACCGAGCCCGCGTCCTCGACCGTGCCGATGTCCTCGGCCCAGGCGCCGACCGCGATGTCGGCGTAGCCGTCGCCGTTGACGTCGCCCGCGCTGATCGCCGAACCGAAGAGATCGCCGTGCTCACCGGCGCCGGGCACGCCCGCGGTGTCCTGGTGGATCACGGTCGGCGTCTGCGCCGGGTCGGGTCCGGTGGGGCCGCCGTACCAGACGGTGATCTGGCCGCCCTTGTGGCCGCCGGGCCTTTCGGCGCGCGGGTCCTGGTAGTCGCCGAGGACGAGGTCGCCGTAGCCGTCGCCGTTGACGTCGGCGATGGTGCCCTTCTCGCCGTCGGCCTGCGGCAGGTAGGTGCGGGCGTACTTGGTGCCGGTCCAGCGGTGGTAGCTGATCTCGCCGCCCTCGTCGCCGTCGACGAGGAACGGGTAGACGCGCTCGGCCGCGCCGTCGCCGCTCATGTCACCCGCGAACACCTCGTACGTCGAGCCGAACTCGCTGATGCCGGTGTGGCCGGCGGGGCCGGTCGTACGGCTGAAGGGGCCCTTGTAGAGGCGGGTGTGGCTCTGGCCGGTGATCGTCACGTCCGTCGCGCCGTCGCCGTCGAAGTCGCCGGTCGCGACGCCGGAGGAGAAGCCGCCCCCCTCGGAGAGGGTGGACGGCTGGGGCAGGCCCTTGCCGCCGGACAGACCCGACTTGCCGCCCCAGATGACGGTGGCCGAGCCGACGCCGTCCCGGTCGCCGATCGCCTCGTACTGGGCGCCGACGACCAGGTCGGAGTAGCCGTCGCGGTCCAGGTCACCGGCGGCGAGGCTGTTGCCGAAGCGGTCGCCGTACTCGGCGGCGCCGGGGACGCCCGCGGAGTTCTGCGTGATCACGGTCTTCTTCGCCGCCGAGACGCCGGACGACGAGCCGTACAGCACGACGACGGCACCGGCGCTCTGCACCGAGCCGACGTCGGCGCTCATGGCGCCGATGGCCACGTCCCGGTATCCGTCGCCGTTGAAGTCACCGGCGAGCCCCGAGGGCGCGGCGGCGGCCGTGCCGGCGGGGAGGGCGGTGGTGAGGAGGCCGGTGGTGAGGCCGGCGGCCAGGAGGAGAGTGCGGGTGCGCAAGGCGGGGCTCCGGGGGAGGAGGAGAGGGGTGAGGTGGGGCCGGGCTGAGAGCAGGGCCGTTCCCGGTGTGGAGGAGGGCGGGGTCGCGGGGTCGCGGGGGCGTGCGGGAGGTCAGGCGGGGTGGGCCGTGCGGGCGGTCCGGGCCGTGCGGGCGGCGCGCCGGGGCGTCGCGGTCGTCCTGGAAGGGGGCGTCGCCCTGCCGGTCGTAGCCGTAGCCGTAGCCGTGTCGGTCGTAGCCGTAGCCGTGCCGGTCGTTGCCGTGCCGGCGGTCGCGGGCATGAGCAACCCGCCCGTCGGCGCGGCCGGGGCGGTGGCCGTCGCGAGGGCGAGGCGCGGGTGCGAACGCCTCCGCGGGCGTCGCCGGTGCTGGTCCATGCGGGAGTCTCCTGCGGCACGCGGGATGCCTGGCGGGCATCCACCGTCGATGAAGTGCCGGGACCGTCCGTGTTCGCCGGGAGTTGTGCGGGCGTTCACGGGTGGTCGGCGATCAGGAGACCTGTGTGGAGACGTAAGGGTTGTACGTGAGTTCGGTTAATTCTTGAGGTGGAGGCGCCTAGAGGCAGAGGCGCTGTGTCACCCGGCCCGCACCGGCCGGTACCGCACATCCACCGCGGCCTTGCGGTCCTCCCCGGAGAGCAGATCCAGCGGTACGGGCGCACCCCCCGGGTTGTCGAACAGCCGGATCCCGTCGCCGAGCAGCACGGGCGCGATGTGCAGGTCGATCTCGTCGAGCAGCCCGCGCTCGAGGAGTTGGCGGCCGATGCTCGGCGAGAAGACCTCCACGTTCTTGCCGCCGGCGGCCTCCAGGGCGATGCGCAGCGCCTTGGCGACGTCGCAGCTCAGGAACGTCACGCCCGGCGTGGGCTTCGCGTCCTCCGGGCGGTGCGTGAGCACGAAGACGGGGCCCTGCCAGGCGCCGCCGTAGATCCCCGTGGGATCGGGATACGCGTCCCAGCCGGCCCGGCCGCCCAGCACCGCGCCGGTCGTCTCGGCGTACTCCCGGACGAGGCCGGGGCGGAAGGTCGCCCCCGTCATCCAGTCCATCGTGTGGTCCGGGCCCGCGACGAATCCGTCGAGGGACATGGTGAAGTGCCAGAGCACCTTGCCCGCCGCGGTCTGCGGATCCATGCCGGTCGGCCTCCCCTGGACGGTCACGGCTGCCTGCGGACCCGGTAGCGCAGGTGCAGTACCCGGTCGCCCTGGATCCCCGTGTGCGGGTCCTCCAGCAGGTGCTGGGCGTCGACCGATCCGAAGTACCGCTTGCCCGAGCCGAAGACCACCGGTACGACGTCCATCGCCACCTCGTCGATCAGACCGAGGGCGAACGCCTGCCCGCCGACGTCACCCGCCGCCACACCGACGTCGCGGTCCTCCCCGGTCAGCTCCCTGGCCTTGGCGACCGCCTCCTCCACCCCGTCGACGAAGTGGAACGGCGCGTCCGGGTGCCAGCCCTGGGGCCGGGGCCGATGCGACACGACCACCAGGTGCTCGCCCGCGGGCGGCGTCCCCTCCCACCCGTTGGTCATATCGAACACGTGCCGCCCCACGACCAGCGTCCCGATCTTCGCCAGCGTGGGCTTCAGATAATCGGCCGAGACCTTGGACACCCTGGCGTATTCATTCAGCGGGGTGTCGCCGTTGCCGTACCAGTCGAAGAGGGGCCCGACCTGATCGTCCGCGTCGGCGATGAAGCCGTCCACGGACACGACGTTGTGCATGATCACGCTGCCCATCGCATCTCCCATGCGCCCGGGGGCCGGGGCGGCCCTTCCGTATGCATAGACCTGCCCCGAGCCCGGAGCTCATCGCCCGGGCTCGGGACAGGGGAGGGGTCACACGTTCAGCGGCTGCTTCGAGCCGCCGCGATGCCGACCCTTCGGCAGGGCCGTCTTCGCCGTCAGCCCGCGCGACTGCCACGCGTTGTCGCGGAGCTTGAACAGGGCCCAGTAGCGGGTCGGGCACAGCAGCACGATGTTCATGAACACCGACGTCGGGGTGCCGACGAGCCAGGAGCGCCACCGCTGACGCGCGGTCATGTCCGGCCGCATGAGGACGTACAGCCCCGACTGGCCGTACCGGACCACCAGGTACACGGCGAGATACACCAGGGCCACGCCGGGGTTGTGGTACCGGCCGCCCAGGGTCAGGAGCGTCATGACGACGGTCCAGGCCAGCATCACCGGGGTGATGACGAGCTGGAGCAGCCCGAAGGTCGGCGATATGAGCTGCTTCGGCGACAGCCGTGCGAACACGAACGGCAGCATCCACCACCACGACCGGGCCCAGCGCAGACGCTGACGGTAGGTCTTCCGCAGCGTCGTCGGCATGTCGGTGACCACGCCGGCCTCGTTGACGGCCACGACCTCACCGCGCATGAGTGCCCGCAGCGCCAGCCAGCGGTCGTCGCCGGTGCCGCACTCCACCTCGTAGGCGTCCAGGTGGTCGTAGAGCAACTCGGCCCGGTAGAGAGCCAGGGCGCCCGAGGTCGTCTCCAGGGCTCCGAGCTTGGAGCGCGAGGAGCGCATCATCACGCACGAGGTGCCGATGTCGATGTCCGCGGCCCGGGAGACCCAGGTCTCCTCGAAGTTGCGGACGTAGATCATGCCGGTGGTGGCCTGGATCCGCGGGTTGCTCATGGCCCGGAGCTGCTGTTCGAGCGCGTCCGGGAAGGGCTCACCGTCCGAGTCGATGGTGAGCACGTACTCGAAGTGCTTGCCCTGCTCCTGAAGGTGCCGGAGCACGGTGACCTGGGCCCCGCGCTTGCCCTTGTTCTCCTGCCGGTGCCAGAAGACCCGGGGGTGGTCGAAGGGCTCCACCGGGTGCTGCCGCGAGCCGTCGTCGATCACATGGATCTCGTCGACCGGATGCGTCTGGGCCAGCAGTGACCGCACCGTGCGGTGCAGGTTCTGCGTGGGCTCCTCGAAGGCCGGGATGATCGCCACCGTGCGGCCCGGAGCCACCGGGAGGTGGGTGAAGGACCGGCCCTTCAGGAACGAGACCAGGCAGAGCACGATGACCAGCATGCCCAGCCACCAGTAGAACGTCAGGATCGGGCTCTTCGACTGGAGGTGCACCACCACGGTGGCAGCGGCGAGAGCCGTCACCACCACGGCGGTCACCGCGGTGAATCTGCCCCGTGACGCGCGGGTGTGCGAGGTGCTCAAGCGGTCACTCGCTTGCCGCGGGTGGCCGTGCGGAACACCACCACACCGCCGATCACGAAGAGCATGGCCCCCAGCACGATCCATCCCAGAGCCGTACCGCCCGTGGCCGCCAGGGCGGCTCCACCGGTGGCGGTACCGATCGCCGCGCCCACACCGTTCTGTCCGTACATGTCTTTCTCTCTTTCCTCTGTGGCTATCCGGGTGGCTCTCGTCAGAGCCGTTCGATGTGGGGTGCGGCGGTCATGACGCCACGGGTGTCGAGGACGTAGGCGGCCTCGGCGGCGAGTCGTACGAGGTCGAACTCGCCGTGCGGGGTGAGCAGGACGACGGCGTCGTAGTCGGCGAGGCGCGTGCCGCCGTCCGCCGCGGTGAAGGGAATCTCCCGGCAATTCCCGTCCGCCACCGGCAGATAGGGGTCTACGACGGTGACGTCCGCGCCCATCGCCCGCAGCCGGTCGGTGACCTCGACGGCCGGCGACTGGCGGGCGTCCGACGTGCCCGGCTTGTACGCGGCCCCCAGCGCCAGGATGCGCGCCCCGTGCACGCTGCGGCGGAAGCGGCGGCTCAGGGAGTCCTGGAGGCGGCGTACGACGTAGTCGGGCTGGGACTCGTTGATGTCCTGGGCCAGTTCGATGAGCCGGAAGGTCTGTCCGTGCCGTGCCTTGACGTGGTGGCTGAGGTACACCGGGTCGATGGGCAGGCAGTGTCCGCCGACGCCGGGCCCGGGCAGGAACTTGGTGAAGCCGAAGGGCTTGGTCGCCGCCAGCTCAAGGGTGTGCCACACATCGACGCCCAGGGTGTGGGCCATCCGGGAAAGCTCGTTGACCAGGGCGATGTTGACGTGCCGGTAGGTGTTCTCGAACACCTTGGCCAGCTCGGCCTCCTCCAGCCCGGAGGCCGGCACGGTGACGTCGGTGACCGAGTCGTAGAAGGCCTTCACGTGCCGTAGACAGTCGTCCGTCAGCCCGGCGACGATCTTCGGTGTGTTCTCCAGCCGCCAGTCGGCGTTGCCCGGGTCGATGCGCTCGGGGCTGAACCCGACGTGGAAGTCGCGCCCGGCGACGAGGCCGGAGCCCTCCTCCAGCAGCGGGACGAGCACGTCACGGGTGGTGCCGGGGTGCGTGGTCGACTCGAGTACGACGGTGGCGCCCGGCTCGATCCACGCGGACAGCACGCGGCCGGCGTCCCGGACGCAGCTGAGGTCCGGTGCGCGGTCGGTCAGCGGAGTGGGCACGGTGATGACCGCGACATCGAAGCCCTTGAGGTCCTGCGGGTCCGAGGTGGCGGTGTAGCCGCCCGAACCCAGCACCGCCTGAAGGCGGCTGGACTCGATGTCCTCGACGTACGACGATCCGGCGGCCAGCCTCTCGCAACGCGACCGGTCGGGTTCGTAGCCGGTCGCGCTGTGACCGGCCTCGGCGGCCCTCACGGCCAGGGGCAGGCCGACATAGCCCTGCCCCAGCACACATATGTGCATGGTGGTTTCCTCACCCCTGAAGTACGGCCGCCTGTTCCTGAAGCAGGCGGCCGTGGCGTGGTACTGCGTGAGAAGCGGTGTGGGAACGGCACCATCACCGCATCGCCGGCTTGTCCGGGCCCCCTTGCCCGCACGTGCGCGAAGCGCAACCAGCGATCTTCACAAACCCCCCTCATTTGTGGACCTTCATAGTTCAACAAGAATTCGCTAGGCGGAACCCTCTTTACTGATTCGATACCTGTGAAGTGCGGTGGGGGTGCCGGTCATTGAGGGGTGATGCCTGGTCAAGTGACTCTTCGTCGGACCTGTTGTTGCTGGCGCAAGGGGGTGTGGCGGGTGGCCGGGACTGCTGGAGGCGGAGAGGGGATCTTCACATTTCCCGGACGGCGTGTGTGCTGGGAACGGCGTCCGCGCGAATGCACTCGCGAATCCTGCGCGCCCCCTAATGCGCCCCCACGCCACATCTCCGGACCATCGCCGGTTACCCAGGGTTCGCCCAGGCAGAGGCGATGGGGGCGCGCCCGGCGCCGGCAGGCCTCACTCTTGGCCATCGATGAAGCCCGGCCGTCGGTGCGGAGGCCGGTGTCGTGACGGTGAAGGGTGGGGCCACGCGGTTCGCTTTCCGCGGGGGCGGCCGGATTCCCGCGGAGGCGGCCGGACAGAGCGCGGCTCTCCGGACCGTTCTGCCGCCGGACGTGACCTCAGGTCAGGCCTGGAGCTTGTCGTAGCCCACGCGGCACGAGATCGGCCGGCGCCATGCCGTCGTAGTGATCGAGCAGGGCGGCGTCGGCGACGACGGCCTCGACATCGCGCAGCGCGGCCGCCCGGGCGGCACCGGCGGCCACTTCGACGTTCCTCGGATCCAGCTCGACCAGCCGCGCCCGCCCGCCAGTCGATCCGCTCCCGCCCGGTCGAAAGCCGCCGACCGAGGGGCGACCGGGGGGCGTCGTACGCCTCATGTCGCTTCTCCCGGCCCTTGGGCGGAGCCTGGGTTGCAGGGGAGGGAGCTGTCAGCCTGCCGTTCGGCGCGCCGTGTTCTCCTGCCACTCCCGGCCGATCGATCGCATCAGGGCCGGGTACACCCCCAGGTACCGGAACGGTTTGATGCCGAGCATGTACAGGGAGCCGAGGCGGCCGTTGGGCTTCACCAGGACGGCCATCTGGCCGCGGTAGCCGCCGTTCCCGTCGGAGACCCAGCCGATGTGCATCACCCCGTGCATGGTCTTGTTGGCGTACTCGGCGGCCCACTCGTCGTGTGTCTGGAAGACCGATGTGAAGGGCGCCGCGCTGAGGTCGGGCCCCTGCGGCCCCTCGCGCAGGTCGTCCGGCAGCCGGTCGCGCAGCGTCGCCACCCTGCCGCCGACGCCCGAGTCCGGCTTGTCCCAGCCGAGCAGTGCGCCGAGCTTCCACCGCACGGCGAAAAGGAAGCGGCCCACGGGGTTGCCGGCGTCCGGACCGTCCTCGCCGTCCGCCATCTGCCGGACCAGGTGGTGCAGGTCGTCCGGGCCGCCCGGCGTCGGCAGCGCCCACAGATCCTCGAGCCGGAAGTCGCCTGCGATCTCGTGGATCCGCCAGGGGCGGGAGGTGTGGTCGGTTGAGGGAAGGCGCAGATCGCTCATGGCGGATCCTTGTCTATACGGTGGCGTATAGATCGAGCATAGACCCATCTATACGGCTCCGTATACTGGGCCGCGACATGTGAGGGGGAGGCACGGTATGGGCGCGATCCGTACGCCGCGGGACAAGTGGATCGAGGAGGGGCTGCGGGCGCTTGCCGCCGGCGGCCCCGAGGCTGTCCGGGTCGAGGTCCTCGCTCGGGCGCTCGGCGTCAGCAAGGGCGGTTTCTACGGCTACTTCCGCAACCGTGCCGACCTGCTGGAGGAGATGCTCGACACCTGGGAGCGCGGGGTCACCGAGGATGTCATCGAGCGGATCGAGCGCGACGGGGGTGACGCCCGCGAGCGGCTCGGGCGTCTCTTCGACTTCGTGGGGTCGGGCGAGACGCGCGTGACCAGCGCCGGGGTCGAGCTCGCGATCCGCGACTGGGCCCGGCGTGACGAAGGCGTCGCGCGTTGCCTCCGCCGGGCCGACAACCGGCGCATGGACTATCTGCGCGAGCTCTACGGGGCCTTCTGCCCCGACGAGGGCGATGTCGAGGCCCGCTGTCTGATCACCTTCTCGCTGCGCATCGGCGACCACCTCATCGCAGCCGACAACGGCCCGCGCAGCCGCACGGAAGTCCTCGCCGCGGTCAGGAACCGGCTGTTGGGCTGAGCGGTCTCGGCCGAGAAGCACCAGGGGTGTGCGAAAGGCGACGCCGCCGATGACGTCCTGGTGGCTCCGGAGCATCCCCCCTGAGACCGAGCGGCCGCTCCTGCTGCGGGCGGACGCCCGGGGCGCGCCCCGTTTGGGAAGCTGTCGATCATGACGACCGCTATACCACCGGGCCCCGACGGCCTCCCCTATCACCGCCTGGGCCACCTCACGGGCCGTCACCGCTGGTGGCGGCCCTTGGTCGGCACTGTGCTGTTCTTCGGCGCCTATCTCATAGTCGTCCTCCTGCTGGTCGCCGTCACCTACGTCTTCGGCGCGTTGGCCGATACCCGCGAACTCCCCGATGGTGGACCGGACTTGGGGCCGCTCGGCAACACGGCGATGGATCTGACGTCCATCGCCATCGCCCTGCCGCTGGTTCTGCTGGCCGTGTTGTGGCCGGGGCGGCGACCGGTCGGCACCGTCTCGTCGGTTGCCGGACGGCTGCGGTGGCGCTGGCTGGGGTGGTGTCTGCTGGCCGCGGTGCTCCCTGTGGCCGTGCTGACGGGGACCGCTTTCCTCCTGCCCGAGGGCGAGTCCGGCTCGGGGGAATCCGCGGTGTGGGTGGGCTGGGGGTCGTTCCTCACGTCCCTGGGCGTGCTGGCCGTCTTCGTCCCGGTGCAGGCCGCCGCCGAGGAGTACGTCTTCCGGGGCTGGCTGACGCAGGCGGTCGGTGCGTTCGCCCGTTCTCCCTGGTTCGCCGTGCTCCCGCAGGCCGTGCTGTTCGCCGCCGCCCATGGCTGGGGCACTGGGTGGGGCTTCACCAGCCTGCTGGTCTTCGGTGTGGTCGCGGCGTGGCTGACCATCCGTACCGGTGGCCTGGAGGCAGCCATCGCCCTGCACGCCCTGAACAACCTGGTGGCCTTCGGCACCCTCGCCGCGGTCGTCGACGGCCTGACGTCCGACGAGACCGCGGCGGACTCGCCCTGGTCACTCGCCCTCGCGGACATGGCGACGACCCTGATGTACGCGGCGCTCGTGCTGTGGCTCGCCCGACGCCACCACCCGCAGCGCCTCGCCCCGCCGATGCCCCCGCCCGCCCCGCACCCGCCCTACGCCCCATACCCCTCGTACGGCATGCCGTACGGGGCCATGCCCGGCCACCACCCCTACGGCGTCCCGGGCGGCGTCACCCCGCCGGGCACTGGCACCGCACCTCATGGAGACGTACCGCCCGCTCCAGGGCCGTAGCCTCGGGGCAGCCCGAACGGGCTGGTGGCCCCGCCCCGTCGCCGAGGCGGGACAACGGTCCTACGGCGCGGGATCGAACGTCACGGTGGTGTCGGGGCAGTCCTGCGCGAGCCGGGTGAGTGCCTCGAACTCGACGGTGTCGGCACTGAGGCCCCAGCGGAGCTTGGTCGCGACCCACTCCGAGGTGTACCGGCACGTGACACCGGCGGCCGGCGGCAGCCACTCGGCCGGATCCTTGTCGGCCTTGCTGCGGTTCGAGGCCGCGGTGACCGCGATGAGGGAGGTCAGGGCGTCGAGGTCGTTGGCGTACGCCTCACGCCGCTGGGCGGTCCACTGCGAAGCCCCGGAATCCCAGGCCTCGGCGAGCGGCACCATGTGGTCGACGTCCAGGGAGCCGGCCTCGGTCACCCACCGGGCGTCGTAGTACGACCACCATCGCCCGCCGGAGAGCCTGCAACCGGCGAGGACCTCGGGCGGGTCGACCGCCTCGGAGATGAGCACCTCCGCGCGCGTGTTGCAGCCGTCGGTGGGGTTCTGGCCCGCGTTCCAGTGCCGGAAGCTCGTGCGCTGGTAGCCCTCCCGCACCTCCTCCGCGAGAGGCAGGACGCCGACTGCGGTCGCCATCGGGAGCGTGCGCGGCTCGGCTGCCCGGCCGTGCGCCTGGGCCGGACTGGGGGCCAGCAGGGGAAGGACAACGAGTGCGGCCGCGAGCGCGGCCCGCCTGAGGTTTTTGATCACGCATCGCAGAATCGATTGCGCGTACCTCGTTCGAGGGGCTCGACTCGAACGAATGCGCCATATGGATGCGTGGGTTCACCGGGCAGGTGTTCTATGGGTCGCCCGATGGGGGGTGTCTGCGCCGTGCTTGGCCACCTCGGTGAGCCAGGGACAGGTCTCGCCCGGCGCCGGCCGGGCACCGGGTGTGGGTCAGGGGCCGCCGACCGCGTGGAAGTCGAGGTTGGCGACGCTGTGGTGCCAGGCCAGGGCCACGAGGATGAGGAGCGCGCCGTACACGGTGGCGGGGACGGTGACCCAGGCTGAGAGATGCGGGGCGGCCTTGACCAGCATCAGAACGATGTAGAACACGTCGATGAGACCGACGCCCAGGTAGGCGATGAGGGTCGCGGCGCGCTGCCGGCGGGCGGCCGTGTGCGGGTTGGAGGCCCGTTCACTGGCGGTGACGCCGAGGACGGCGCGGTCCAGGTGGGGACCGCTCGGAGGCTCCACCGCGTCCAGGAGCGCCTTCTCGAGGGTGAGGATGGAGCGGGCCCGGACGGCGGCCAGGTTGACCATCTGGGCCTGGAAGGCCAGGACGCAGATCAGGGGGAACGGCAGCAGGCTGATGGTCCAGCCCAGCAGGTCGAGCTTGTCGTAGAAGGCGATCGTGCCCACGAGGTAGGTGACGGCGGCACCCATGGTGGCGAGGCTGACGGTGAGGGTGCTGGAGCGGTCGGCACGGTCGGACTGGTAGATGGCGGTGAGCACGTGCAGGCGGTCGGACAACGCGGCTCCTTCGGCGATCGGCGGTTCCTCGGCACGCGCGCTTCACGGCGTCGGTGATGCGCCCCTCAGCCGCTCCAGGGCGGAGAGCATCGCGGACTCGGCTTCATCGAGGGCGCCTCGGCGTCCCAGCAGCCGCTCGGTCTCGTCGAAGCGGTCGGCCGCGTCGCGGTAGCCGAGGGCGCGCAGGGCGGCTACGCGATCGGGCGAGAAGTTCATCAGACCGGTCAGCGGCCCGAGCGGGCCCGGCGGGACGACCGGGAGGCTCGGCCGGATGTCGACGCGGACGAGGCCGGTCGCAGCGCCCGGCGCCACCCGGGCATCGGGATGCAGGTGCAGGACGACGAGGATGTCGCAGTGCTCCTCCGATGCGAACGCGCGCACGGGGGTGCGGTCACCGCGGCCCAGGCCGCCGTCGAGGTAGGCGCATCCGTCGATCACTCGGGTCGGGAAGACGAACGGGAGCGCGGCGCTGGCCAGGACCGCCTCGCGGACCTGCGGTGCGGCCAGGTCGTTGAGCCGGATGATGGTGGCCCGGGCACCGCCCATCCACCGGCCGATCTCCCTCAGGTGCCGCAGCCGCTGGGGCACGGCATGGTGGCCCGCCAGGGGATAGGCGGTGACCCACAGGGGCAGCCCGGCACGGATGCGTTCGGCGTCCACGGCCTCGTCGATCAGTTCTTCGAGCAGGGCGGTCCGCTGCTTGAGAGCCCGCAGGCGCGGGCCCAGACGCCGTATCTGGCGTGCCGTGCTCTCCATGGCGACTCCGGCCTCGTCCAGCGGCAGCCCCCGGGCCTCGGACGGTGCGACCCCCATGCGGACGGAGAAGCGTTCCCAGAACGTGGCCAGCCGTTCGACGCCGTGGAAGAGGGACTCCTCGCTGGCCAGCACGGCGCCGTTGAGGGCACCGATGCTGGTGCCGGCGATCGCGGACACGCGGGCGCCTCGCTCCGCCATGTAGTCCAGAACTCCGAGTTCGTAGGCGCCCTTGGCCCCGCCGCCGGCCAGCACCAGCCCGATGCGCACGGAGGTGTGCGGGGTGTCCGGCGCCCGGGATCGGCCGACCGGACCGGGGGGCGGGTCCTGGTGCGAGGTCCCCGGGCCCTGGTGCGGAACTCCCGGGCGCCGGGCCACCTCCAGGGCCTTGCGTCCGAGGTCGGTGAAGTCCGCGGAGCCGGTCATGAGGCGCTCCTCGCCTTCTGGAGCCGGGAGCGGCGCGCGGCCGCCTCCGCGAACTGCTCTCCGACCAGTTGCCGCAGCAGTTCCTCCGCCGTCAGGCTGGCGGCGACGTAGCGGGTGCCGTTGCGGACCGCGCCGCGCAGCGCCGTTCTCGCCACGGCGTCGGGGTCCGCGCCCCGCACCGTGGTCGCCGCCGCTGTGCTGAGCGCGGTGCTCAGAGGCCCGCGCGCACCGGTCAGGTCCTCCCGCAGCCCCTCCCCCAGCAGTTCGGCCAACATGGCCCTGTGGTCGTCGCCGGGTAGCTGGCGGGTGGCCTCGGCCAGCAGGCCGGTCACGGATCTGACGCCGTCGAACCACGGTGTCGGCGGGTCCTGAAGCATGCGGTCGACCAGCTCCTGCTCGACCTGGGCGCCGCGTTCGGTGTCGGAGAACTCTCCGGCGGGGCCGGCGGCGACCTCCCGGGCCAGGAGTACGGCCCCGAAGAGGCGGCCCAGTCCCGGATCGGGGCGAGGATGGCGCCAGCGTCGAACCGCGTCGTCGATGGCGAGCCTGCTCTCGACCTTGCGCAGCCGCTCGTCGTGCTCGGCCAGCCCGCGCCCGGTCTGTTCGGCGAGTTGCGCCAGCACGAGGGCGAGTTCGCGGATGTCGCCCTCGGCCCACTCCAGGCGGCTGTCGAGTTCCTTCACGTCCTCGCGGACCCGGGACACCTCGTCGGTGACCTCGGCGACGACCAGGTCGGTGACCGCGAGCCGTGCGGTGAGGCTGGACAGCCAGGCCAGGGTGTCGCGTTGAGAGCCGACCAGGGCGCCGGTGACGGCGAGGTCCTGTCTGCGGCGGCGCCCGGTGACCTGGCCCAGCAGTCTGGCGAAGAACCCCTGGCGTACCGTGGCCCGCACGAGATCGTCCGCGGTGTGCAGGTCGTTGAGCAGTTCGAGGAGCAGTCGGTCGTCCACCAGCGGGACACCTCGGGCGACTTCGCGCGGGTTCAACGGCCGGTTCACGGGCGGCCCGTCGGCGTCACGAACACGATCGGCCGGCTGAGCCTCTGTGGCCGGTCGCCGCCCACGACGTACGCGGGAGCGATCAGGAACTCCGGTTGAACGTCGTCGGCCTGCTGCTGTTCCCAGGGCTGGTAGTGGTCCGCCGGCAGGCCCGTCAGGTCGACGGCGAAGTCGAGTTCGGCGGTGAGCGCAAGGCCCGCCATGCCCTCTCGCAGTTCCGCCGCCCTCCGGAAGACGGCGGCGAACTGGCCCCGGAACTGCGTTCCCTCGGTGGCCAGACCGAGCGCGCGCAGCCGGGCGACGATCTCTTCCGGGGTGCTGGACATCGGCTGGTCGAGCGGCTGGAACAGGAGCACGACGAGGTGCGCGACGGCCTGGGCGCGACGCCGCGCCAGCTCCGTGCGTCCTTCGTCCCCGTCCTTGGGGCACAGCAGGCGTCCCAGGTCGCGCAGGGCCTGCGTCACCAGAGTCCGGTACGTCTGGGCGAGTTCGAGGTGACGGCGATGGACGTCGGAGGTGGCGCGGCCCGCGTCGATCGCGTCGCGCACTCCCTGGTCGCGCAGGGCGTCCAGAAGCAACTCGACGTTGCGTGCCACCGCGTCGAGCCGCTCGCCGAGGCCGTCCACGCGGCGAAGCAGGGCTTCCGTCCTTGCGTCCGTCCGCGTGGTAAGGGCCTCGGTCTGCCGCTTGATGTCCTCGGCGACCTGCTCGCGCAGCCACCGGCACCAGGCAGCGGTGTCGCGCTGGTTCTTGTCCTTCTTGCCCGCTCCCCACCCACGCGGGGAGCCCGGTTCCATGAACTCGTCGTGCTCTCGGTCTTCGGAGTCGAAGCCGTATGTGCTCCGGTCCATGAATCACCCACCTGCCTTGCCGTGCCGTCCGTACAGTTCCGTGAACGTGATCGTGGCCTTGCGACGCGTGCCACTGACTCGGTCGCGGGTCTCCACGGCGATCTCCGAGCCGCCGAACGCGTAGTAGATGTCGAGCTTTCGTTTGGACGACGGCAGGTTCACGGAGCCGGACACATCTGCGGTGACCGTCCCCACACGTTCACAGCCCTCCTCGTCGGTGTACTGCGGATCGTCGCTGAAGGTCGCGAGCAGAGGGATGTCGAAGGTGCGGACGTTGCGTTCCGTCACCCTGAGGTTGGCCTCGACGACCCGGTCGACGGGGACCAGGTCGCCGCGCCGCACCATGACGCGGAATCGCCGGTTGCACCTCACGTCCCCTTCATCGTCGGTGAAGCGCTTGTCCACCGGGTCCACCTCGTTGCGGAAGGGCATGGAGCACGCGAAGCCATAGGTGTACTTCGAGCGGCGTCCCCAGATGACGGACGGGTCGTAGGCGAAGTGCACGGCCCCGCCGAGGACGGCGACCGCGGGATCCTGCGGGATCACTACCTTGATCTCGCCGCCGAACCGGTGGGCGATCCGGTCCCGCAGATAGGTGGAGCGGGCGAATCCGCCGACGATGAGGATCTGGCCCACGCCTTTGACGGGGCCGCCGTCGAGGACGATCCGGCACTGCCGTTCGATCGTGTCCAGAACCGGCTCGACCACCGAGTCGTGGAGCGCGGTGACCTCCTCAGGGGTCAGGACGAGGTGATAGGGGTCGTCGAAGGCCAGCTCCGTCAGCCGCTCCCTGGTGGACTCCGTGAGTGCCTCCCAGAGCCGGCCGGGTACTTCGATGTCGCAGGGGCTGGTGAGGGCGGGTGTGCCGTCGGGGTCCGTCTCGGAGTGCAGGCCGAGCTTCTGCTCCTCCCAGCGGTCCTCCAGCATGGCGATCTCCCGAGGGTGGGAAACCGTCAGTGCCTTCAACTGCTCGACGCCGAAGCGGTCTGCGAGCACGTGCTCGACGAAGTGCTGGTTGATGTAGGCCGATCCCAGTGGGCCGCCGTCCGCGATTCCGATCTCGGCCAGCCGGTTGGAGCCGACGCCTTCCGGGCGGATCTGGTAACTGGTGATGTCGACGGTGCCGCCGCCGCAGTCGACCACCATGAAGCGGCTGCCGGCCGTCGCGACCTCGAGACGGCCTTCGGGCCGCGTCGGACCGAGCAGGGTGCCAGGGGTGAGCGCGCAGTAGACGGCCGCCGCCTCCGGCTCGCTGACGAGCAGCAGCCGTTCCGCGTCGGCGGGCATGCCGGCTTGTGCCGCGGCGTAACGCATCGCCTGTTTCTCGGAGTCCGTCCAGATCGCGGGTACCGTGATGCACCAGCGGATGTCGTCCTCTGTGAATCCGATACCGCGGTAGCTGGTCGCCTTGATCTCCTGGAGGGCTGTCCGGTACAGCTTGCCGAGACAGTCCGCGATCAACCCCCGCACCGTCTGACGGTCGGCCCCGGCGAGGCTGCCGAGGAAGCGCGGTACGTCGACCCGCGGGGCGTCGGACCGCAGCGCCATCTTGAACCTGGTGGCGTATCCGAGACGGCTCGGATTTCCCCGGCTGAGTTCGGTCTGCCAGCGTTTGCGAGCCTCGAATCCGAACTCAACGGCCGTTCCGTACTGATCCACCAGGACGGCCGTCAGATCCTTCGGATAGGAACTGCTGCCGCCGCGGGGTACGAAGTCCTGGTAGACGATGTAGCGGTTGTTGATCATGTTCTGCAGATTCGAAACAGTCGCCCAGGCGAATCCGGAGCCATGTGTTCCGAAGTCGATGGCAGCGACGACCTTGGGCACGAACGCGCTGACGGACGGTGAATGGCTCAACCCAGCCCTCCCCCTCAGACCGGATGCGGGCAGGGGACAAGAAGACTCGACGCGCTCCGGTCCCCACCCTCGTACGCGCGAACCGGCCTGCAGAGTGGCCGATTCAACGCGTTCTTCATTCCCACGGGGCCGCTGTGAAAACACATAACAATGTTGTCAGTCGGGAGATCCAGCGGAGTCGTCCCGGCAGGAATTCCGAATGTGACGCCGCTCGGTCCGAGCGATTCTGTTCGAATGAGTCAATTTGCTGGTCAGTATCTTTCGCCGGTGCCTATGTCAGCCCGTCAAGGCCAGTCGTGTCATCAAGGACGGAAGCGAAGGCGAATGCGACAGTCGTACGAAAGATTCCGGTTCGGCCTGGGGCCCGGTCACCCGATCCTGATCTCGTAGCGCAACTGCTGGCACCGGGCGGGCATCACCATGCGGTCCACCTGGATCGGCCGGTCGTCGCGGTCCAGGGTGAGCCGGGTGAGGCGCAGGACGGGTTCCGTCGGCGTCAGCCGCAGGGCTCGCTGTTCCTCTTCCTCGGGCAGGCCAGCCGTCACGTCCTCCCTTACCAGCGCGCCGACATGACCCAGCTCGGCGAGCAGCGTGACGGCTCCGCCGCGGATCTTGGCCGTACCGGCGAGCGCGGTGCCCCGGGCGACGCCGACCGGGTAGTAGGTGTCGGTCAGTTCGTTCGGCTCGTCGTCGAGGAGGATCAGGCGGCGCCGTACGACGACGGGTTCTCCGTCCGCGATGCCGAGCAGCACCGCGACCTCGGCGGGTGCGGGCACCTCCCCGGCATGCACGATGCGCTGCGAGCCGCGTCGCCCCTGAGCCGCCGCGTCAGCGCTCCAGGCATCGCCCTGATCTCGCTCGCGCGGCGTCAGGTACGGCATCGACGTGCTGATCCACTTACTCGCGCTCACGGTGCCCTCCGGTACAGCTGAAGATGCCAACAGGCTTGTTCAGCAGCAACGTAGAGACAGGGGCCCGGCCGCGCGTGGCGGTCTCTGGCTACGCTCCGTCGTCCGAGGGCTCCTCGGGGCGCTCCGCGACGAACGAGCCCAGGCCGACCTCGGCGCGGATGAGTCCTTCCGTCTTGAGGTGGGGCAGGGCCTTCTGTGCGGTCGAGGCGGCGATTCCGAACTCGGTGGAGAGCTCGACGACGGACGGCACCCGACTGCCTACGGGATACGCCCCCTCGGCGATGCGGTCGGCGATGGCTGCTGCCACCTGCCGCCAGACAGGGCGCGTGCGATCAAGCTCGGGACTCATGCAGTGGACGCTAAAACTCTGCGGTAGACCGCGCGACCGCAGTAGACTGCGGTAGACCGCGATCGAGAAGTGCTGAACGCGGAGACCCCCGCGACGGGTGGAGCCGTCCGGGGGCATGGCCACCAGCCACAGTCGAACGGAGCTGATGACGTGACCGACCTTATCTGCCGTTTCCTCACGTGGGCGGGCCTCTTGGCCGTCCCTCGCAGCGGGCGCTGCCGCCCCGCTCACCCACCACGATCCTGGTCCGCCGCCACCTCCCCGGAGTGGGCTCCACTTCCCGCTCACCGCAGCCCGTACGGGACGGGCACAGCCCTCGACGGCACCGCGACCGTCGCCGTACGCCCCTACCTGGTCGCCCACGAGCAACGCCAACGCCGTCGCGAACTGGCCATGGCGATCCTGAGGCCGGACATGCCGGGGCCCTACTGGCATGAGGGGACCGAGGTCGCCTGATGGCCGAGGAAGCCGAATCGCCGGAGTCGAAGGCGGTGGAGCCCTTGCGCGCAGCGCGTCTCCTGCCGTGGTCGACCCTCGAGGGCAAGTCGAGCTACCTGATCACTGACGCGTGTGGAGGGCGCCTGTCCCGCTTGGCCGACATCACGGAAGAAACGCAGCTCACCATGGGTGCTCAACTTCTCGCCCACGCGGACGACATGCTCCCGAATGCCACCGAGACACAACTCCGCTTTCTCGCCGAGCGCTTGACCGAAGCCCTGCGTGACACCCTTCGCGTCGCCGAGTGCAGGGGGCAGCGGGGCGGTGGACCTGCGGGGCGGACAGTCCCATGAGCCTCGCCGTTGCCGCTCCGGGCGAGTAGGCCGTAAAACACCGACGCCCCCTGCCCGT
>NZ_JBHUQX010000168.1:0-18505 GCF_042674225.1 Streptomyces sp. NPDC056948 | reverse complement strand
GTCCCCGCTCGGGTCCACGGCCACCGGCCGGGAGCCGTCCCTCCCGGCCGGAGTCATCGGTGTGTTCAGCCCTGCGCGGCGATCCTCGCCAGCCGCTGGGCCTCGTCCCGCGTGGAGCGGGCGATGGCGTCCTCGTCGGCCGTGAGCAGCCGCCCGTCCTCGACGATCTGCCGGCCGTCGACGAAGGACGCGGTGACCGGGGCCGCCGCGCCGAAGACCAGGGCGGTCACGGGGTCGGCGATGGAGGCGTGGGCGACCGTGTCCAGCTTCCACAGGACCAGGTCGGCGAGCTTGCCCGGTTCCAGGGAGCCGGTCTCCGCCGCCCGGCCCAGGACCTGGGCACCGCCGTAGGTGCCCAGGCGCAGGGCCTGACGGGCGTTCAGGGCGGCTTCCTTGCGCGGGCCGAGGCGGTTGATGAGGAGGGCGTTGCGCAGCTCGGTGTGGAGTTCGCCGGACTCGTTCGAGGCGGTGCCGTCGACGCCGAGGCCGACCGGGACGCCGGCCGCGAGCATGTCCGGGACACGGGCGATACCGGCCGCGAGGCGGGCGTTGGAGGAGGGGCAGTGCGCGACGCCCGTCCTGGTCCGGGCGAAGGCGGCGATGTCGGAGTCGTTCATGTGGACGCAGTGCGCCATCCACACGTCCTCGCCGAGCCAGCCGGTGGACTCGAAGTAGTCGGTCGGGCCCATGCCGAACAGTTCGTGGCAGAACTTCTCCTCCTCCACGGTCTCCGAGCCGTGGGTGTGGAGCCGTACGCCGAGGCGGCGGGCGAGCTGGGCCCCGTCCCGCAGCAGTTCGGTGGAGACGGAGAAGGGCGAGCAGGGCGCGACGGCGACCTGGGTCATGGCGTCGAAGGAGGAGTCGTGGTGCTGCCGGACGGTCTCCTCGGTCGCGGCCAGCGCGCCGTCCAGGGTCTCGACGGCGAAGTCCGGGGGCAGGCCGCCGTCCTTCTCGCTGCGGTCCATGGAGCCGCGCGCGAGGGTGAAGCGGACGCCCATGTCGCGGGCGGCGCCGATGATCGCGCCGGACAGGTCGCCGGAGCCCTGCGGGAAGACGTAGTGGTGGTCCATGGCGGTGGTGACGCCACCGCGGGCCATCACCGCGAGCGAGCCCTGGGCCGCCGCGCGCACCATCGGCTCGTCGATGCGCGCCCAGACCGGGTACAGCGCGACCAGCCAGTCGAAGAGGTTGTGGTCCGTGGCCAGGCCGCGGGTGATCCACTGGTAGAAGTGGTGGTGGGTGTTGACCAGGCCGGGGGTCACGAGGTGACCGGAGGCGTCGATGCGGCGTACGACGTTCTCCAGGCCCTCGGGGGCGGTGCCCGCGCCGAGCGACTCGATGCGGTTGCCGGCGAGGACGACGTACCCGGAGGCGTACTCGGTGTCCTTCGCGTCGACGGTCGCGATCGCGCAGTTCTCGATGACGATGCGCCGGTCTGCTGCCATGGTTCGTCCTTTGCGCTGATGTGGAGTGGGCACGGCAGGACCCCGGTTGTTTGAGTGCCGTGGCCGGAGAGACAGGTTCCCCGGCCACGGGTGCCGAAAGAGGGAACGTCAGAGATTGGTGAGATCCACGGGGATGCGCGGCTCGCAGCCGTCCCGCAGGATCGTCGCCTCGATCAGGCCGTAGGGGCGGTCGGCGGCGAAGTACACCTCATTGTCGTTCTTCAGCCCGAACGGCTCCAGGTCGACCAGGAAGTGGTGCTTGTTCGGCAGGGAGAAGCGGACCTCGTCGATCTCGCCGCGGTTGTCGATGATCCGCGAACCCATTTGGTACAGGGTCTGCTGGAGCGACAGCGAGTACGTCTCGGCGAAGGCCTGGAGCATGTGCTTCCTGGTCTGCTCGTAGGACTTCTCCCAGTGGGGCATGCGCTGGTCGTCGTCGGTCCAGTTGAAGCGCCAGCGGCCGGAGACCTGGGTGGCCAGGATGCGGTCGTAGGCCTCCTTCAGCGTCGTGTACTTGTCCTTGACGTAGCCCCAGAACTCGGAGTTGGTCGAGTTCATCACGACGAGGTCCTTCAGACCGGAGATCACCTCCCACGACGAGCCGTCGTACGTGATCTGCGTGAGCCGTGTCTCCTGGCCCTTGCGGACGAAGGAGTGCTTGACCTCGTCGGCGCCGATGAACCGCGAGTTGGCGTCGGCGGCCTCGATCCGCTCCCAGGTGTACTCCTCGATGCGGATACGGGCCGTCTTGATCGGCTCCTGCGAGGTCACGAAGTGCCGGGCGAGGTGGATGCCGAACTGTTCGGCCGACTCTATGCCGTGCTCCTTGGCGAACGCGTACACCGTGTTCTTGGTGGTGTCGGTGGGGAGGACGTTGGCGTTGGAGCCGGAGTAGTGGACCTCCTCCATGTCGCCGCTCAGCGACACGGACACGTTCAGGTCCTTGATGTGGTGGGTGGCGCCGTCCCGCGTGATCTTGACGACTCGGTTCTCGGCCTTGCCGTACTGGTTCTGTCCCAGGATCGTGGGCATCTCTAGCTAGCTCCCTCGGTATACGGAGTAGCCGAACGGGTTGAGCAGCAGCGGTACGTGGTAG
Organism: Streptomyces sp. NPDC056948; assembly: GCF_042674225.1. Taxonomy (NCBI): domain Bacteria; kingdom Bacillati; phylum Actinomycetota; class Actinomycetes; order Kitasatosporales; family Streptomycetaceae; genus Streptomyces; species Streptomyces sp. NPDC056948. The sequence goes on along the minus strand of NZ_JBHUQX010000168.1, from coordinate 15,964 downwards.
TGCTCGCCCGGTACGACGGCGAACGTGATCGCCACCTCCGGGAAGAACACACCGGCGCCGCTGTCCCGATTCGCGGGGGCGTCCTGCTGCGCATCGGCTTGCTTCTTCGCAGATTCTTCGAGGTACGGCTCCACCGCGAAGTCGAGCCGTACGTGGGTGGTCCCCTCCGGCAGGGCCGGGAGGTCCTTGCACCGGCCGTCCGCGTCGGTCGCGGAGCCGCCGAGCGCCTGCCAGTCCGCCCCGCGCCCGGAGCGGGCGGAGAGCTGGACGGCGACGCCCTCGGCGGGGCGGCCGACGCTGGTGTCCAGGATGTGGGTGGACACGGACGCGGTGGCGGAGGTGCTCATGCTGCTGTCAGTCCTCTTCGACGAGTCGGGCCAGACGGATGCGGTTGATCTTCCCCAGTTCGGTGCGGACGATCTCCCGCTCCCGCTCCGGCGGGTTGCCGATCCGTTCCCTGACCGCGTCGCGCAGCTGCTCGCCGGTCCGGCCGGTGGCGCAGATCAGGAAGACATGGCCGAACCTCTCCTGATAGGCGAGGTTCAGTTCGAGCATCTCCGCCTTGAGTGCGTCGGAGGCGCCGGACATGCCGCGCTGCTCCCGGGCCGAGGTGGGGTCACCGGCCTTGGGGCGGCCGATGGGCGGGTGGCCGGCCATCGCCTCCGCCAGGTCCGTGGCCGTCAGTTCCGCCATGGCGGCGTCGCTCGCGGCGTACAGGTCCTCGGGGGTGGCGTAGGGGCGGGCGGTGAGCAGTCGCTTCGCCCACGCCGTGGAGGCGCACGCCTCGTGGAGCGCGGTGTAGGCCGCGTGCTCCTCGACGGTGTTGAACCGGGCCAGGCCCGGCGGCGTGGAAGTGGAAGTCACGGGAGCCTCCGTGGCCGGATACGGCCTTCGTGCTGAACGGGCGTGCCGCTAGCTAACGCCCTCCCGCGACGACACGTCAACAGTTTGTTGAAAATTCGCGACGGGGATACGGAGGCGGGTGAGGATACGGAGGCGGATACGGAGGCCGGTCAGGCCCCCTTCTCGCGGTTGAGGTAGTTGTAGACGGTGAAGCGGCTGACGCCCAGGGCGCTCGCCACGGTCTCCACCCCGTGCCGTACGGAGAAGGCGCCGCGCGCCTCGAGTATCCGCACGACCTCCTGCTTCGCCTTGCGGTCCAGGTCGGCCAACGGGCCCTTGCGGCGCTCCATCGCGGCGAGGATGTGATCGAGGGAGTCGGCGAGCTGCGGCAGCCGTACGGCGACGGCGTCGCTGCCCTCCCAGGAGAGGACGACGTCGTCGGGGCCTGCCTCGTCCGGCGGGATCATCTCGCCGCCCATGGCGTCCACCAGGGGCTTCACGGCCGCGATGAACGGCTCGTCCCCCGCGCCGCTCATGCCTCACCCTCCTCGGCCACGTTGACCTGGAGCGAGATCCGGGTGGCACCGGCCTCCAGGGCCTTGCGGAGCAGGGCGTCCACGGCGGTGAGCACCGCGTCGGCACCGCCCTCGGCGGTGTTGCCGAACGGGCCGACGTCCACGGCGTCCAGCTCGGCGGCCTCCACGACCTCGCGGGCCACCAGCGCGTGCGCGGGTGCCTCGTCCAGGTCGAAGGGCTCGGTCGTGAACTCCACTCTCAATCGCACGGGGTCAACCTAACCCAGGCGCTCCGCTCGGAGACTCGCGATGGAGGTGCAGTTTGTGCCGTCGCGCGTCTGCGGCGTCGTTGTGGCTCGTCGCGCAGTTCCCCGCCCCCCTTGGGGGCGCTCCCGACCCGCCACGGCACGCCCCCGCCCGGTCAATAACGGGGCGGACTCGATGACCTCCGCCCCCTCCACAACCTCCGATACTCGGCGGTAATGTCGCCCCCCGCCGGACGGCGACACCCGGTGGGATGAGAGCGAAGGGGCCTTCATGGCGACAGACATGCCTGCGGAGGCGGACACGGCCGACGAGCGTTGGCAGCGCATGTGGAGTCACCGGGAGCAGCTGCTCAAGGTGGCCCGGCGCAGGTCGATGAGCGCGGAGGACGCCGAGGACGCGGTGCACGAGGCGATGCTGCGGGCCGCCGAACGTCCCGGTCTGGACGACGAGCGGCTCGCGGCATGGCTGACGACCGTGACGATGCGGCTGTGCGTCGACCGCTACCGGCAGGTGAACCGGGAGGCCGAGGTCCGCACCAGCCCGACGCTGATCGCCCCCGGCCCGGTCCCCGTCGAGGAGGCGGTGTGCGACCGGGCCGAGGCGAACTGGCTGGCCGTGCGCAGCGGCGAGCTGCCCGCACGCCAGGCCGAGGCGCTCCGGCTGAGGTCGCAGGACCTCGACGTCGGCCAGGTCGCCGTGCGGATGGGGCTGAGCTACCGGACCGTTGAGTCGCTGCTGGCCCGGGCCCGGCGGACCATGCGCCACACGCTGGCCGCGACCCTCGGCTTCGCCCTGTTCCTGATCGGGTGGGGCCGCCCCCGGCCGCTCGGCAAGGCCCACGCCGTGGCGGTGACGTCGACGGCGGCGACCCTGGTGGTGGCCGGGTTCGTGCTGCCGTACGCCCTTGACGGCGGCGGGAGCGAGGGCGGTACGGCCCCGCGGCCCGCCGTCGCCTCGCCCGGCGCGGGCACGGAGACGCTGCGGCCCGAGGGGAGCGGCGGGGGCGCCGCGGCTCAGGGCATCCGGCCCACGGATGACGCGGCCGACCGGAGGACAGGGGAGTCCCCGGCGGGCGAATCGGTCCTGCCGCTGTCCGTCCCGTCACTCCCGGAAGCCACGAAGCTCCCGGGAGTCCCGGAGGTCCCGAAGGTCCCGGTGTCGCCGCTGCCCGCGCTGTCGGCCCCAGAGGTGCCGCGGGTGGCCGGCGTCCCCGAGCTGCCGGAGACCCCGGAGCCCCCTGACCGGCCCGTCGAGTCCGCCGTTCCGACGCTGCCGGACGTCACCGTCGTACCGTCCGCCTCCCTTCCGGTCGCCACCCCGACCGCCCTCCCGTAGGCACCCGCGACCTCCCTGCCGTACACCCCGGCAACCCGTCCGAAAAAAATCCGCCACTCCAGCGACGGACGCCCCGCCCCTCCCCGTAGAGCAGATGTCGAAGCTGCTCCGCGGGCTGAAGGGTGGACCGGATGGGTGTCGAGATCTGTGTGGAAGGGCTGACCAAGTCCTTCGGTCACCAGGTCATCTGGCGGGACGTCTCGCTGACGCTGCCCGCCGGGGAGGTGTCGGTCATGCTCGGCCCCTCGGGGACGGGCAAGTCGGTCTTCCTCAAGACGCTCGTGGGCCTGCTGAAACCGGAGCGCGGCTCGATCACGATCCAGGGCCGGGACATCACGAAGCTCCGGGAGCACGAGCTGTACGAGGTGCGCAAGCTCTTCGGCGTGCTGTTCCAGGACGGCGCCCTGTTCGGCTCCATGAACCTCTACGACAACATCGCCTTCCCGCTGCGCGAGCACACCCGTAAGTCCGAGAGCGAGATCCGGCGCATCGTGCGGGAGAAGATGGAGATGGTCGGGCTCCTCGGCGCCGAGGAGAAGCTGCCCGGCGAGATCTCGGGCGGCATGCGCAAACGGGCCGGTCTCGCCCGCGCCCTGGTCCTCGACCCGGAGGTCATCCTCTTCGACGAGCCGGACTCCGGTCTCGACCCGGTCCGCGTGGCCTACCTCAACCAGCTCATCGTCGACCTCAACGCGCAGATCGACGCGACCTTCCTGATCGTCACCCACGACATCGCCTCGGCCCGCCAGGTGCCGGACAACATCGGGCTGCTGTTCCGCCGCGAGCTGGTGATGTTCGGGCCCCGCGAGGAGCTGCTGACCAGCGACGAGCCCGTCGTACGGCAATTCCTGAACGGCCGTATGCAGGGCCCGATCGGCATGGCGGAGGAGAAGGACGCGGCGCAGGTCGAGCAGGAGCTCGCCGCCCTCGGTGACGGCGAGCGCGGCGGGGGCCAGGCTCTGACTCCTCGCCTGCTGCCGGGTCCGGGCATCCTCCGGCCACCCCGCTGGGACGCGATCGCGGAGCGGGAGGCGGAGCTGCGGCGCCGGAAGGCGGTGGCGGACGTATGAGCCTGTCACCGACCGGGGCGCTGCGGCACTCCGGGGCGCTGTTCGCGATGACGCTGGACGTGGTGCGGACGATCCCCCGACGGCCGTTCCAGGCTCGGGAGTTCATCCAGCAGGCATGGTTCGTCGCGAGCGTCACCATCATGCCGACCGCCCTGGTGTCCATCCCCTTCGGCGCGGTCATCGCCCTGCAGATCGGCAGCCTGACCCGGCAGCTCGGCGCGCAGTCCTTCTCCGGGGCCGCGTCCGTGCTCGCCGTGCTGCGGGAGGCCTCGCCGATCGTCACGGCGCTGCTGATCGCGGGCGCCGGCGGCACGGCGATCTGCGCGGACCTCGGGGCGCGGAAGATCCGCGAGGAGATCGACGCGATGCAGGTGCTCGGCATCGACCCGATCCACCGGCTGGTCGTCCCCCGCGTGCTCGCGTCGATGCTGGTCGCGGTGCTGCTCAACGGTCTGGTGTCGGTGGTCGGCGTGGCGGGCGGCTACTTCTTCAACGTCGTGCTGCAGAACGGCACTCCGGGCGCCTACCTCGCCTCCTTCACCACGCTCGCCCAGCTCTCCGACCTGTGGGCGGCCGAGATCAAGGCGCTCGTCTTCGGGGCGATCGCCGCGATCGTCGCCTCCTACAAGGGACTCACCGCGAAGGGCGGCCCGAAGGGTGTGGGCGACGCCGTGAACCAGTCGGTGGTGATCACCTTCATGTTGCTTTTCGTGACGAACTTCGTGATGACCGCGGTGTACTTCCAGGTCGTCCCGCAGAGGGGTTAGCCGATGAGACTTCTCGACAGACCCCTGCGCTCCCTGGAGGCGTTGGGCACCCAGCTCTCCTTCTACGGCCGCTCGCTCGCGTGGACCGGCCGCACCGTGCGCCGCTACAAGAAGGAGATCCTGCGGCTGCTCGCCGAGGTGAGCTTCGGCCGCGGCGCCCTCGCCGTCCTGGGCGGCACGGTCGGCATCATCGCCTTCCTGTCGTTCTTCACCGGCACGGAGGTGGGCCTCCAGGGCTACGCCGCGCTCAACCAGCTCGGCACCTCCAACTTCGTGGCGTTCCTCTCGGCCTACTTCAACACCCGGGAGATCGCACCGCTGGTGGCCGGCCTCGCGCTGTCCGCGACCGTCGGCGCCGGGTTCACGGCCCAGCTCGGCGCGATGCGGATCAGCGAGGAGACCGACGCCCTCGAGGTCATGGGCGTGCCCTCGCTGCCCTTCCTGGTGACCACGAGGATGATCGCCGGGTTCGTGGCCGTGATCCCGCTGTACGTAGTCGGCCTGCTCTCCTCCTACCTGGCCGCCCGCACCATCACCACCGGCTACTACGGCCAGTCGGCGGGCACCTACGACCACTACTTCCAGCAGTACCTGCCGCCGGTCGACGTGCTGTGGTCCTTCGGCAAGGTGCTCGTCTTCGCCGTCCTGATCATCCTGGTGCACTGCTTCTACGGCTACTACGCGAGCGGCGGCCCGGCGGGCGTCGGCGTCGCGGTGGGGCGTGCGGTGCGCACCTCGATCGTGGCGATCAACGTCGTGGACTTCTTCCTGTCGTTGGCGATCTGGGGCGCCAACACGACCGTTCGGATCGCGGGGTGAACCGTATGAGGGTGCTGAGACTTCGGTTGTACGGCGTGGTGTTCCTCGCCGTGCTCGCGCTGCTGCTGGCGCTGTCCGTCGCCGTCTACCGGCAGGCGTTCACGCCGGTCGTGCGGATCACGCTGGAGGCCGACAGCCTGGGCAACCAGCTCGATCCGCGGGCCGACGTCAAGCTGCGCGGGCTGCTGGTCGGCGAGGTGCGCGACGTGCACGCGGACGGCGGGAAGGCTCGGCTCGACATCGCGCTCAAGCCGGAGTACGTGGAATCCATCCCCTCCGACGTGCACGCGCTGCTGTTGCCGAAGACGCTGTTCGGCGAGAAGTACGTCGACCTGGTCGCACCCGCGCGCTCCTCGGCTCGCCCGATCCGCGCCGGGGACGTCATCTCCCAGGACCGCACCCGCGTCGGCATCGAACTCCAGCAGCTGATGAACGATCTGCTGCCCCTGCTGCGCACCGTGCAGCCCGCCAAGCTCAACGCCACCCTCTCCGCCTTCGCCACCGCCCTCGAAGGCCGCGGCGACCGGATGGGCGACAACCTCACGCGCCTGGAGGACTACCTGCGCCGCCTCAACCCGCATCTGCCGTCCCTCACGGAGGACATCGCCCGCTTCGCCGAGGTCGCCGAGATCTACGGCGACGCGGCGCCCGACCTGATGGACATCCTGCGCAACTCCGTCACCACCAGCCGCACGATCGTCGAACAGAAGGACCGGTTGGCGGCGGCGCTGAAGTCCACGGCCACCGTCGCGGGCACCACGGAGGACTTCCTCGACACCAACGGGGACCGGCTGATCACCCTCGGCCGGGTCTCCCGCCCGACGCTGGAGCTGTTCGCCCGCTACTCCCCCGAGTATCCGTGCCTGCTGGCCGGCCTGGTCCGCCAGGAGGAAGCCTCCGAGCAGGCGTTCCGGGGCGGCAAGATGCACATCACGCTGGAGGTCGTACGGCCGCGAGGGGCGTACGAGCCCGGCGAGGAGCCGCACTACGGCGAGCGGTCGGGGCCCCACTGCCGTGATCTGCCGCATCCTCCGGTGCCGGCGCCCGGCGCCCATCTGGACGACGGCTCCAGGAAGGCGGGTTCGGCGGGTTCGTCCTCGGGTCCGCTCGGTGTCTCCGCCACGCGGGCCGAGCAGCGGGCCGTCGGCTCGCTCGTGGCGCCCGTGCTCGGCGTGCCCGCCGACGAGGTGCCACCGGTCGCGACACTGCTGTTCGGGCCGATGGCGCGCGGGACGGCGGTGAGCGTCGCATGAGCCGTACGAAGGCCCGAGGCGCCCGGCAGACCGCCGCTCCCCTCATCAAGTTCAGCCTCTTCGCGCTGGTCACGATCCTGGCGACGGCCCTGCTCGCCGCCACCATCGTGAACATCTCCTTCACCCCGAAGGACACCTACCGCGCGGTGTTCAGCGATGTCACCGGCCTGGAGGAGGGCGACGACATCCGCGTGGCCGGGGTGCGGGTCGGCGAGGTCGCGGGGGTCCGGATCAAGGACCGGACGCTGGCCGAGGTCAGCTTCACGGTGAGCACGGACCGGCCGCTGCTGTCCGGCACGGGCGCGGTCATCCGCTACCGCAACCTGGTCGGGCAGCGGTACGTCGCGCTGACCGAGGGAACGGGCGACGGCACCCCGCTGCGGCCCGGCGCGACGATCCCGCTGTCCCGCACCCAGCCGGCGCTGGACCTCAACGCGCTGCTGAACGGCTTCAAGCCGCTGTTCGCCGCGCTGAGCCCGCAGGACGTCAACCAGCTCGCCACCGAGATCATCAAGACGCTCCAGGGCGAGGGCGGCACCGTCAACAGCCTCCTCGCGCACACCGCTTCACTCACCACGACGCTGGCCGGACGGGACAAGCTGATCGGCTCGGTGATCGACAACCTCAACACCGTGCTGGCGCAGCTCGACAAGCGCGGTGGCCGTTTCTCCGGGCTGCTCAAACAACTTCGGCGGGTGATCTCGGGGCTGTCCGCCGACCGCAAGCCGATCGGGCAGTCGCTGGTGAGCATCGGCGGCCTGACGAAGGCCACCTCGGGGCTGCTGAAGGACGCCCGGCCGCCGCTGAAGGACGACATCGCCGAGCTGACCGATCTCACCGGAACGCTGAACGACAACGAGAAGACCGTGGAGGGCGTCTTGAAGCGGCTGCCGAACAAGCTCGAGGAGCTGACCGGGACGGCGTCCTACGGCTCCTGGTTCAACTTCTACCTGTGCGACTTCGACGGCCGGATCGTGCTGCCGAAGACGAAGCAGGTGCTCTCCCCCGATCTGCATGTGGCGAGGGCGAGGTGCGGGTCATGAGCCGTAAGCACCGCCCGGAGCCGCTGATCAAGGTGCGCATCGAACCGCCGAGGCTGCCGAGGATACGGCTGCCGAGGATCGGGCCCCTGCCACGCCGAAAGCCCCGCCCGCGCCGCCCGGAGCCACTGATCAAGGTGCGCATCGAGCCGCCCCGGATCCGGCTCCCCCGCATCCGGTTGCGCCGGCCGCGCATGGTTCCGTTCCGTGAGCGCAACGCCGTCGTCATCGGCGCGATCGGCCTCACCGTGCTCGCGCTGCTGGCGGTGGCCGCGTTCAACGCCGACCGCCTGCCGCTGATCGGCGACGGCGAGACGTACAGCGCCGCCTTCTCGGAGGCGGGCGGTCTCAAGCCCGGCGACGAGGTGCGGATCGCCGGCGTGAAGGTCGGCAAGGTCGAGGAGGTCGACCTGGACGGCGACCACGTCAAGGCCACCTTCAAGATCAAGGGCGAGCCGCGGTTCGGCTCCGAGACCGGCGCGTCGATCCGGGTCAAGACGATCCTCGGCGCGAAGTACCTCGCGCTGCACCCCAAGGGGCCGGGCCAGTTGCAGGCGGGCAGCGAGATCCCGCTGAAGCGCACGGTGCCGGCGTACGACGTCGTGCAGGCGTTCAGCGACCTCACCACCACCACCGAGGAGGTCGACACCGACCGGCTGGCGAAGGCGCTGGACACCATCTCCACCACCTTCGAGGACTCGCCCTCCGAGGTCCGGGCGTCCCTCAAGGGCCTGTCGCGGATCTCCCGGACGGTGGCCTCGCGCGACAAGGCGCTCAAAGAGCTGCTGGACCACGCAAGCGGCGTCACCGGTGTCCTGGCCGAGCGCTCCGAGGACTTCACCGCCCTGGTGAAGGACGGCGACAAGCTCTTCAAGGAGATCAGCAAGCGCCGTACGGCCATTCACAACCTGCTGAAGAGTTCGGCCGCGCTCGGCGTCGAACTCTCCGGCCTGGTCGAGGACAACGAGAAGGAGATCGGGCCCGCCCTCAAGGGCCTGAACCGTGTGGTGGAGATGCTCGAACGCAACCAGTCCAGCCTGGACCGCAGCGTGAAGCTGCTCGCTCCGTACGTCCGGCTCTTCACCAACACCCTCGGCAACGGCCGCTGGTTCGACTCCTACGTGCAGAACCTCGTCGCCGCTCCGGTGGTGCCGCGGACGGGAGGTGCGCAGTGAACAACCCGTGGAAGAAGGGCGCGGCCCTGCTCACCGCCCTGGCCGCCGTCGCCGCCCTCACCTGTGTGCTGTGGCCGCGGCCCGAACCCGTGCGCGTCACCGCGTACTTCCCGCGCACGATCGGCATCTACCCCGGCTCGGACGTCCGCGTCCTCGGCGTGCGCATCGGCGAGGTCAAGAAGATCACGCCGGAGGGGAAGCGGGTGCGGGTGGAGCTGGAGTACGACTCCGGACGCAAGGTTCCGGCGGACGCGCAGGCCGCGATCATCAACTCCTCGGTGGTCAGCGACCGTTATGTGCAACTGCTGCCGGTGTACCGCAAAGGCCCGGCGCTGCGGGAAGGGGACGTCATCCCCGAGTCGCGCACGGCCGTACCGGTCGAACTGGACCGGATCTTCGACAGCCTGCACACCACCGCCGAGGCGCTCGGCCCCGACGGCGCCGACAAGGACGGCGCCCTGTCCCGGCTGCTCGGGGTGAGCGCGGACAACCTCGACGGCCAGGGCAAGAACCTCAACCAGACCGTGGAGGATCTGTCGGAGGCGGTGACCACCCTGTCCGACGGCCGTACGGACCTGTTCGGCACGGTGCGCAACCTCCAGGTGTTCACGGCGGCGCTGGCCGCCGACGACAAGAGCGTGCGGTCGTTCAACACCAGCCTCGCCAAGGCCGCCGAGCAACTCGCGGGTGAGCGGAAGGACCTCGCGGCGGCGCTGAAGAGTCTCGGGACGGCGCTCGGCGACGTGTCCGTCTTCGTGCAGCGGAACAAGAAGTCCCTGAACTCGAACGTGCGGGGCCTGAGCAAGGTCACCAAGGTGCTCGTCACCCAACGGGCCGCCTTGGAGGAGCTGTTGGAGGTCGCACCCACGGGCATGTCGAACCTGAACAACGCCTACAACCCGGGCTCCGGCACCCTCGACACCCGCAACAACGCCGACCAGGCCCAGGACCCGGCGTCGATGCTGTGCTCGCTGCTGCGGACGACGGGCGACGAGGGCGGCAAGAACCCCGACTGCGCGGAGCTGAAGAAACTCTTCGCCTCCCTGCCCGAAGTGCCGCGGGGCCCCGCGGTGACCGGCACGGTCGACCGGACGCTCGGCGGCATCCTGGGGGCGAGCGCATGAGCGGGATGCGCAAGGGCGGGGCGCTCGCCTGGGCCGCCGTCGGCTCGCTGCTGCTGTCCGGCTGCGAGTTCAACGGCTGGTACGACGTCCGGCTGCCCGGCGGAGCCGCCGCGGACGGCCACGCCTACCACGTCACCGTCGAGTTCCGTGACGTGCTCGATCTGGTGCCGCAGTCGGCCGTGAAGGTCAACGACGTCACCGTCGGCGCGGTCGAGAAGGTCGAGCTGGACGGCTGGCACGCGCGCGTGCGGCTGCGCGTCGCCGACTCGGTGAAGCTGCCCGCCAACGCCGTCGCGGAACTGCGGCAGACCAGCATGCTCGGCGAGAAGTACGTCTCCCTGTCCGCCCCGCCCGGCACCGCCCCCGTGGGCCGGCTCGGCGACGGCGGCCTCGTCCCGCTGTCCCGCAGCGGCCGCAACCCGGAGATCGAGGAGGTGCTGTCCGCGCTGTCCGCGCTCCTCAACGGCGGTGGAGTGGCCCATCTCAAGACGATCACCGTGGAGCTGAACAAGGCCCTGAAGGGCCGGGAGAACCGGGTCAGGTCCCTGCTGAAGGAGCTGAACACCTTCCTCGGCGGCCTGGACGACCAGCGCGCGGACATCGTCCGCGCCCTCAAGGCCGTCGACCGGCTCGCCAAGCGGCTCGGCAAGGAGAAGAAGACCATCGCCGAGGCCGTCGACGAGACGCCGCCCGCCCTGAAGGTCCTGGCCGACCAGCGCCGCGATCTGACGCGGATGCTCACCGCCCTGTCCAAGCTGGGCAGGACGGGCACGAAGGTGGTCAACGCCTCGCACGACGACACGGTCGCCGACCTCGAGCGGCTGCGGCCGATCCTCCGGCAGCTCAACAAGGCGGGCAGCGATCTGCCCGACTCCCTCGAGCTGCTGACCACCTATCCGTTCCCGCGCAACGCCGTGGACGCCATCAAGGGGGACTACGTCAACCTCCATCTGACCGCCGACCTCGACTTCGCGGGCCTCTACGGCAACCTGACGGACCGGCCCGACGACTCCGGCGGCGGGAAGCCCGGGAAACCAGGCATCCCCGATACCCCCGACCTGCCGGACGTACCCGAGGTGCCGGACGTCCCGAGCGTCCCCACGCCCACCGCGCTGCCGGGCACCCCGAGCGGCCCGCCCTCGGCCCCCTCCGACGGCGGCGACCTGCTGTGCCCGCCGGTGTGCACCGCCGGCCACACCACCGAGGACGGCCGGCCGCACGGTATCGACCTCGATCTCGCCGAGCTGATGCTGAAGGGGGTGCAGCCGTGATCACCCGTACGGTCAAAGCCCAGCTCATCGCGTTCGCCACCGTCACCGCCGTCGGGGTGTCGTACGTCGGCGCCGAGTACACCGGCCTGGTGGACGAGGTCCTCGACCGCGGCTACACCGTGCGGGCCGACTTCGCCGGCTCCGGGGGCATCTTCCCCGGCGCCGAGGTCACCTACCGGGGCGTGCCGGTGGGCCGGGTCGGCACCCTGCGGCTCACGGGCTCCGGGGGCGTCTCGGTCGCCCTCGACATCGACGACGGGGCGCCGCGCATCCCCACCGACACCCTCGCGGTGGTGGGGAACCGTTCCGCGATCGGCGAGCAGTACGTCGACCTGCAGCCGCGCACCACCCACGGCCCGTACCTCCTGGACGGCGGCGCCATCCCGCGCGAGCACACGCGTGTGCCGCTGCCCACGACGGATCTCGTCCTCAGCCTGGACCGGCTGGTGAACTCCGTCGACAAGGGCGATCTGCGGGTCACCGTCGACGAGTTGGGCGAGGCCTTCGCCGGTACCGGCCCGCATCTGAGCCGTCTGGTGGACTCGGGCAACGCGCTCGTGGAGTCGGCGTCCGGCGCACTGCCCGAGACGATCGGCCTGATCGAGGACTCCCGCACGGTCCTCAAGACGCAGGCCGACCAGGGCTCGTCCATCAAGTCGTTCGCGCACGATCTGGCGGCACTCACCGCGCAGCTTAAGGCGAGCGACGGCGACCTCCGCAAGGTGATCGGCAACGCCACTCCGGCCGCCCAGGAGGTCAACTCGCTGCTGAAGGGCCTCTCACCGCGGCTGTCGGTCCTGCTCGCCAACCTGATCAGCGGCGGCCAGGTCACTCTGGCCCGGCTGCCCGGCGTGGAGCAGACCCTGGTCACCTTCCCGGTGATGGTCGCGGGCAGCCACACGGTCGTCCCCGGCGACGGCACCACCCACTTCGGCCTGGTGGTGAACGCCGACGACCCGCCCGCCTGCACCCAGGGGTACGGCACCGCACGCCGCGACCCCGCCGACACGAGCAGGCGCGCGGCCGACACCGACGCGCGCTGCACGCTCCCGCGCGGCAGTCAGTCCTCGGTGCGGGGCGCGCAGAACGCCCCGGGGGCACCAGCCACGTCCGGTGGCGCGAACCAGTCGGCGTACGTCACGCCGTACGACCCGGAGACCGGCACCACCACCGGCCCGGACGGAAGGAACGTCGAGATCGGCTCGACGGGCGGCCAGCAGGCCGTTTTCGGAAAGGAGTCGTGGCAATGGCTGCTCGTCGGACCTCTGGCATGAGGCACTCCAGGGCGGTGGCGGCGGCACTCGTCGTGGCGACCGTCCTCACCACCGCGTCGGCGCTCTGGCTGGGTTTCGCGCTCGCCGGGCAGCGCGAGGCAGAGCAGCGGCGCCAGGACGTCCTCGCCGCGGCCCGCCGGTCGGCGCTCAACTTCACCTCGCTCGACTACCGGCACTACGGCCGGGACAGCGCCAACGTGCTCGAGGGCGCCACCGGCGACTTCAAGAAGCAGTTCGCCGCGCAGACCGAGCAGCTCACCGAACTGGTCGGCCGGAACAAGTCCGTCTCCGAGGGGCAGGTCCTGGAGGCGGGCATCGTCCGTTCCGACGAGCGCTCGGCCCGCGTCCTGGTGGTCGCCGACAGCGAGGTGACCAACACCGCCGTGCCCAGGGGCGAGGCGCGCACCTACCGGCTGCAGCTCGACCTGGTGCACCGCGGCGGCCGCTGGCTGACCTCGGACGTCGAGTTCGTCGGCTGACACGCACCGCCAGTGAGGAGTACGACCATGACGAACCCGACCACCCGGAACCGCACCGCCGGCCCCACCGGCCGCCGGGCCCTGACCGCGGCCGCCCGCGCGGCGGCCAAGCGCGCGGAGCGCGCCACCGGCTCCGTCGACGCGGCCGCCGAGCACACCGAGGAACGGCCCTCCGGGCGCACGGTGCTGGTGAAGGCCCCCAAGGACGGTTGGGAGGACCCTCCCGAGCCGTCGGTCGAACCGGAACGGGACGACGACGAGGAGGAGAGCCCGGCCGTACGACGGCCGCCCCGGCCGCTCGTAGCGCTGCTGGGTGTCCTGCTGGTGGCGGGGCTGGTCGCGCTCGGCGTAGTGGGATGGCAGTACCAAGAGGGCCGGCAGGCTCAGGAGGCCAGGGGCGAGGCGCTCGCGGCCGCGCGGAAGACGGCGCCGGTCGTGCTGTCGTACGACTACCGGCGTCTGGACCGCGACTTCGGCCGGGCCCGCGGCCTGCTGACCGGAAAGTTCAGTGACCAGTACCGGAAGACCACGGCCGGCGTGGTCGGACCGGCCGCGAAGAAGTACCACGCGGTGGTCAGGGCGACCGTCGCCACGGCCTCCGTCGTGTCGGCCTCGCCCGACAAGGTCAGGGTGCTGCTCTTCGTCAACCAGGTCACGGAGAGCACCCAGGTGTCGGGCTCGCGCCTGGATCTGAACCGGGTGCGCATGACGATGAACCACACCGCGGACGGCTGGAAGGTGGGCGCCGTGGACGCACTCTGATCAGCCCCCGCAGCCTGCCCCCGCGCATCCGCGCGGGGGCACTTTTGTGCGTTCACTCTTGACAGCTCTCCCCACCCCAGGCAATCTTCCATTAAGCAGAATTCGACTTCCGCAATACGGAATATCCAGCCAGTACGGAAGGGAGCGCCGACCCCATGGGATTCGCCGAGCAGCGCTTCAACGTCAACCTGTCGATCCTCTTCACGGAGCTCCCCCTCCTGGAGCGTCCCGCGGCCGCCGCCGCGGCCGGCTTCACCGCGGTCGAGCTGTGGTGGCCCTGGGTCGACTCGCCCGTCCCGGAGCGGTCCGAGCTCGACGCCCTGAAGCGGGCGATCGAGGACGCGGGCGTCCGGCTCACCGGCCTGAACTTCTACGCCGGACAGCTCCCGGGCCCGGACCGCGGCGCCCTGTCGGTTCCCGGCGAGGAGTCGGAGCGGTTCCGCGCCAACATCGACGTGGCCGCCGACTTCGCCGCCTCCCTGGGCTGCACGGCCCTCAACGCCCTGTACGGCAACCGCGTCGAGGGCGTGGATCCGGCCGAGCAGGACGCGCTCGCGCTGGAGAACCTGACCCTGGCGGCCCGGGCAGCGGACCGGATCGGCGCGATCCTGCTGATCGAGGCGCTGAACCAGCCCGAGTCACCGCTGTACCCGCTGGTCTCCGCCCCGGCGGCCGTGGACGTCGTCGACAAGGTCAACAGTGCGACCGGCCTGGGCAACGCGCGGTTCCTGATGGACCTCTACCACCTGTCCATGAACGGCGAGGACCTCCCGTCGGTGATCGAGCGGTTCGCCGCGAAGACCGGTCACGTCCAGATCGCCGACAACCCCGGCCGTGGCGCCCCCGGGACGGGCTCACTGCCCCTCGAAGACCTCCTCGACCGGCTGCGGAAGGCGGGCTACGACGGCTGGGTCGGCCTCGAGTACAAGCCGGGCGACCGCCCGAGCGCCGAGGCCTTCGACTGGCTGCCCCGCTGACCCCCGCACCGAAAGGCACCCCATCATGAGCAACGCACTTCCCAAGGTCGCTTGGATCGGCCTCGGCATCATGGGCTCCCCCATGTCCGAGAACCTGATCAAGGCGGGTTACCAGGTCACCGGCTTCACCCTGGAGCAGGACAAGCTGGACCGGCTCGCGGCCGCGGGCGGCACCGCCGCCCCCTCCATCGCCGAGGCCGTGAAGGACGCCGACGTCGTCATCACGATGGTTCCGGCCTCCCCCCAGGTCGAGGCCATCTCCTACGGCCCCGACGGCATCCTGGAGAACGTCAGGTCCGGCGCCCTGCTGATCGACATGTCCTCGATCACGCCGCAGACCTCGATCGACCTGGCGAAGGCCGCGAAGGACAAGGGCATCCGCGTCCTGGACGCCCCGGTGTCCGGTGGCGAGGCCGGCGCCATCGAGGCCGTGCTGTCCATCATGGTCGGCGGCGAGCAGACCGACTTCGACACCGCGAAGCCGATCCTCGACGCGCTCGGCAAGACCATCGTGCTGTGCGGTCCGCACGGCTCCGGCCAGACCGTGAAGGCCGCCAACCAGCTGATCGTCGCCGTGAACATCCAGGCGTGCGCCGAGGCCGTGGTCTTCCTGGAGAAGTCCGGCGTGGACCTGAAGGCGGCCCTGGACGTCCTGAACGGCGGACTCGCCGGCTCGACGGTGCTGACCCGCAAGAAGGACAACTTCCTCGGTCGGGACTTCAAGCCGGGCTTCCGTATCGACCTGCACCACAAGGACATGGGCATCGTCACGGACGCCGCCCGCACCGTCGGCGCGGCCCTGCCCGTCGGCGCCGTGGTCGCCCAGCTCGTCGCGAGCCTGCGCGCGCAGGGCGACGGCGGCCTGGACCACTCGGCGCTGCTGCGGGCCGTGGAGCGGCTGTCCGGCGCACAGCTCTGACCCCCTTTTGACCCTCGTAGCCCCGGGGGTCCCCCAGACCCCGGGCGGCGCCGCCGCTGACACCAGTCCTGTCG
>NZ_JBHUQX010000167.1:0-18588 GCF_042674225.1 Streptomyces sp. NPDC056948 | reverse complement strand
ACAACAAGGCCCGGGTCTCTGACCCGGGCCTTGTTCACGGAGCGGGTGACGAGAATCGAACTCGCGCTCTCAGCTTGGGCGCTGACCTGGGCGAACGGCTGGTGCGGTGGCGTCTGGGTCTGGTGCGCGGGAGGGGCCTGGCTCACTGCTCTCGGACCGCTCCTGCCCCCAGCGAAGGCCGTTTGCGTGCCGCTGGTGCTTGGGGCGCCCCATATGACGCAGACCAGGAACAGGATCTTTACTGCCAGAAAGGCCCACAGGAAGACACGGCGCCGCTTCCTCGGCGGGGGTACCGTACGGCCCTGCGTCGAACGCCCGGGGTGGTCGCGGCATGAGTGACATCGCGGCCCAGGCCGTCAGGACTGCGCGGCTGGACCTGCTGCCGCTTCTCGTTGAGCACGCGGAGGAGATGGCCGCAGTGCTGTCCGATCCGGCCCTGCACACCTTCATCGGCGGCACCCCGGACACCCCGCAAGCCCTGCGCTCGCGCTACCAGCGCATGACCGCGGGTTCTCCCGATCCGGCCGTCTCCTGGCTGAACTGGGTGATCCGGCTCCGCGACGAAGCCTGCCTGACGGGCACCGTCCAGGCGACGGTCAGCCTCTCCGGCCACGGTCTCATCGCCGAGATCGCCTGGGTGGTGGGGAGCCCGTGGCAGGGGCGGGGCATCGCCACCGAAGCGGCCCGAGGACTCGTCGACTGGCTCAGCAGGCAGCCGGTGCACGCCGTCATCGCCCACATCCACCCCGCACATCGGGCATCCGCCGCTGTCGCCGCTGCCGCCGGGCTCACACCCACCGCCGAATGGCACGAAGGCGAGATCCGATGGTGCCGGAGTATCAGGCAATGACATCGCCGATCCACAAGTCTGCACGCCTACGAGGAGCGCCAGGAAGAAGTCGCCGCCGGCCTCGACGCCACGGTCCAGAAGTGAGTCTAGGAGGCACAGCTTCCGGGCAGGTAGCTGTAGCCGTCGAGGAAGAGGAGAGGTCCCAGGACGGGGTCCTGGACCACTTCCCAGGAGGATACGAAAGGCGATTCCCCCGGCACGTGGAAGGTCATGGACCGGGTGTCGCTGACGACGACACCCGAGAAACCCGCGGTGCCCCTGCTCGCGATGAACTCTCCGGTATTGGAGAATTGATACGTCCAGTGTCCTTCGGCGTTGCTGCCGCCGCACCAGACACCGACGACGCTGCCGGGGACCGACCCCTCGACGAGCCCGCTGCTCTCCGCGGGTTCTTCGGTCGGTTCCTCGGCCGGCTCCTCCGTGGGCTCTTCGGTGGGTTCCTCGGTCGGCGCCTCCGTGTATGCGTGGGTCGTTTCACCGGAGTCGTTCGGCGAAGGGCCTGGCCCGCAGGCACTCGCGGTCAGCAGCGCGGCTATGAGAATCGCTGAACACGCGGCGCCGCGGCGGGTGGCATGCGTGGTGGACGGCACGCGGGGCCTCCTGATGTGCGAGGTCGGACAGGGCTGTGGTTCCGATGGCGTGGGCGCCTGCGGCGGGCGGTTCACGGGCCGGTGAGCCGCCCGCCCGGCCGGGTCAGCGGACGATTGCGCTGCGCCCCCAGGTCAGTCCGAGGAAGGTGACCAGCATCCATGCCGGTCCGACGACACCCTGGAAGCCGGGAAGGCCGGTGATGCCGGCGAACAGCACGACCGCCAGTACGGGCACGATGCTGAACCAGCCGATCCACCGTGAGATCGTGCGCTCACGCAACGCCATCCAGGCCACCGCGCCGGCCGCGACCACGACGCCGAGCCAGCCGATGTACCCGCCGAAGTCGTTGAGCATGAAGTAGACGAACAGCCCGTCCTCACCGAAGGACCGCTCGTCCATACCGGCCGGCAGATAGATCGCCAGGGCGCCCTTCCAGCCGTAGCCATAGGTCAGTCCTGCGGCCGAGGCGGTCAAGGCGCCGCTGACCACATAGGCAGCGGTGCTGGAAGGCACCCGCGGTTCGACCTGGCGCCGCCATGCCGCGGCCAGCACCAGGAGCAGGAGAACCGTCAGGAACCCCGCGACGAGACCGAGATGCGCCACGGAGCGCCCCACGTCGTCGACGATCGACGCATCGACGCGTGTCCGCTCGACCGTGCCGGCCCGGACATCCGCCAGGAGCGTGGCGACTCCTCCGAACACGCCTGCTCCGACCCCGTACAGGGGCCACTTCGCCCTTCCGTCGCCGTCCTGTCGCGCCATGCGCCCCGGGCGGGCGTCCGGATCGATGGTGGTCATCCGCGTCAACTCCCAGTGAGTGCGGGTCCGTTACCGATCCGACTGTCGCGGTGGACGTGTCCCGCCGCCCAGGGACCCAGGCCCCGGACGACCGGGACGGTTTTGCCGGATCGCGCCCGGTAAGGGCCCGCATTACGGGAACATGTGGGTGTGAGTCGGGGGGATCGGGCACTGCGTCACACCGCGTACGGCATCGCGAGCCTGGGCACAGCGGGCTGTCTGGCGACGGTGCCCGTGCATGATTGGCTGGCTGAACGCATCGCCGTCACGCCCCTGTACTGGTCCGACCTCGTGCTCGGCTCGGTCTGGCCACTGGTGGGCGCCGTCGTTGCCAGGGGCCGCCCGCGTAATCCCGTCTGCTGGCTGATGCTGCTGCCCGCGATGATCGGGCCGTACCATCTCCTGGCCTACTACGCCGGTTACAGCCGCCTCGTCGCCGCGGATCCCCTTCCCGGGTGGGAGGTGGGGGCCTGGATCGGATGCTGGGGCTTTGTCGGCTACTGGTTCGCCACGCCCTTGGTGCCCTTGCTCTTTCCGCACGGCCGCCTGGAAACGGCGCCGCGCCGGGCGTGCGCCTGGGCTGTCATCACGGTCGCCGGGACAGGAACGCTGGCCACGATGCTGCGGCCGAGCGGCACCGATCCCGTCCCTGGTGTCCCGAATCCTCTCGGGATCGCGGGCTGGGAGTGGCTGCACACGGTGATGTTCATCTGTGCCGCGGCCACCATGCTCGGCGGGTCCCTCGCGGCCGCCGTCCTCCTCGTCCTGCGTACCCGCGCGGCGACCGGTGTCGAGCGGGCTCAACTGCAGTGGCTGATGCTCGGCGGGCTGCTGATGGCGTTCTCCTTCCTCGCCTTCCCGTTGGACGACGCGGAGCAGCCGGCTCTGATCGGCGATCTCGTGATGCTGGTGGGGCTGCTCGGCCCGCCTGCGAGCATCGCGGTCGCCATGCTGCGGCACAGACTGTTCGATGTGGAGCTGGTCCTCGGCCGCGCCATCGTCTTCGCCGTCCTCAGCGCGCTGGTTCTGGGGGTGTACGCCGCGGTCGTCGCCGGCGCGAGACTGATCGCGCCCGGGTCCCTGACGGGGACTTGTCTGATCGCTTTCACCGCACTGCTCGCGGCCAACGGTCGCGGCACTGTACAGGCAGCCGTGGACCGGACGCTGTTCGGGCATCGCCACGATCCGTACGCCGTTGTCGCCCACGTCGGCCGCCGTGTCGCTCCGGCCGGCGAGCCGGCGGAAGCCATGCAGCATCTCGTCGATGCCTTGCGGTCCGCGCTGCGGCTGCCCTACGCGGCCTTCGAAAGCCCCGCCGTGGCGGCGGCCTCCGGCAGGCCGGCGGTGGGCGCGGGCTGGCGGTCCTTTCCCTGCTGGGCTCTGGGCCGCGAACTCGGTGTACTCCGCGTAGGGCGGCGAAGCGTCAACGACCCTTGGACGGCGAAGGAGCAGGCCGCGGTCGAAGAGGTCGCGGACCGCGCCGGGACACTCGCCTACGCCGCCGGTCTGGTCGAGGACATCGCCCGCAGCCGGTCACGCATCCTGTCGGTGCGTGAGGAGGAGCGACGGCGGCTGCGCGCGGACCTCCACGATGGCATCGGCCCCTCCCTGGCCGGCACCGCCCACCAGCTCGATGCCCTCGCCCGGCGCATCGACGACCCCCATCTCGCGGGGTGCGTCAGGACACTTCGGGACAGGCTTCGCTCCACGGTCACCGATCTGCGCACCGTGGTCCAGGGGCTCCGGCCCGCGGTCCTCGACCAGCTCGGGCTTCCCGGCGCCCTGCGGGAACTGCTGGCCGGGTACGACACACCGGCATGTCACAGCAGCATCGACGGCGCCTGCCACAGTCTGCCGGCCGCCGTCGAGGTCGCCGCGTACGCCATCGCTGCCGAGGCGGTCGCCAACGCCGTCAGGCACAGCGCCGCCGGCCGCCTCGAACTGACCGCCCGTATGGAGGACACCGTCTTGATTCTGTCGATCCGCGACAACGGACGCGGTATTCCGTCCAGGCACAGGGCCGGTGTCGGACTGCGCAGCATGAAGGAGCGCGCAGCCGAGATCGGAGGCTGGCTTGAGGTGACGACCGCGCCCGGCGAAGGCACCCTCTTGCGAGCCGGCCTCCCGGTCGGTGACCCGCGGTGAGTGTCACCGTCCTCGTCGTCGACGACCATCCCGTCTTCCGGGCCGGAATGGCCACCGTCCTCGCCGATCTCCCCGATGTGAGCGTCGTCGGAGAAGCGTCCGACGGCGCCGAAGCCATCACCGCCGCCGGCCGACTGCGGCCGGCGATCGTGCTCATGGACCTGCGCATGCCGAACGTCAACGGCCTGGAGGCCACGGCCCAGATCACCACGGCCCATCCGGAGATCGCCGTTCTCATCCTGACCATGGACGAGGACGAGGACTCGGTGTTCGCCGCCCTGCGCGTCGGCGCACGCGGCTACCTGCTCAAGGAATCGGACGGCGCCGACGTCCACCGCGCCCTGCTCGGTGTCGCCCGCGGCGAAGCGGTCTTCGGCCCCCGGATCGCCCAGCGCGTCCTGTCCCATTTCGCCACTCCGCCCGCCGTCAGATCTCCCCTCCCCTTTCCTCATCTCACCGACCGCGAACGCGAGACCCTCGATCTGATCTCCCGCGGCCTGGACAACGCTTCCATCGCCCGCAGCCTGTCCCTGTCCGAGAAGACCATCCGCAATCGGGTCAGCGACGTTCTGGCGAAACTGCACGCCCGGTCTCGCACAGAGGCAGCAGCCCTCGCGCGGGACGCGGGCCTGGGACATCCCCGTCACTCCGCGTAGGCGTCCCCTGGAGGGCCGGCTGAAGGCCCTCCAGGGGACCGGGGAGGGAGGACGGTCAGAAGGTGGCCGCCGGCTCGGCCCGCAGCCCGTCTACCGCCGTGTCGATCGCAGCCAGCGCCGCGCTCTGATCGAGACCCGCTCTCGATACGAGCGACAGGCCCTGGACGATGTAGAGCAGGAGCTGCGCCTGGGCCTCGGGGGAGGAGTTGGCCGTGACCTCGCCGGCGGCCTGGGCACGGCGGAGCGCGTCGGTGACGATCTCGGTGAACCGGCGGTACGAGCGGGTCACGACCTCCGTGGCCTCACTGTCCTGGGGGACGAGTTCGGCGGTGGTGTTGCCGACCAGGCAGCCCTGCGGCACGCCCACGTCGGAGATCAGTTCGTCCAGCCGCGCCGGGTGGGTCAGGATCTCACGCAGGGCCGGCAGGAGCGGGGTGGTGTCGAGCGCGGTGGTCAGGTGCCGCTCGTACACCTCCCAGTAGAGCCTGACGGCGTCCAGGTAGAAGCGGCGCTTGTCACCGAACGTTCCGTAGAGGCTGCCGCGCTCGACGGCCAGCGCGTCGACCAGGTCCTGGACCGACGTCGCCCCGTATCCCCGGGACCAGAACAGTTCGAGTGCGCGCGCCAGCGTCTGTTCCTTGTCGAACTCGCGGGGGCGTCCGGTTCGTGCCACGCGAGCAAGACTACGACTTCTTGACTCGACGTTCAAGAAGTCATAGCTTCTGCTGCGTTACTTCTTGAACGGCTGCACAGAAGTCGCTCGGCCAACGGCCGGCGTGAAGGGCGAAAAATGGAATTCGCAGGCAAGACGGCACTCGTCACCGGGTCCGGCGCCATCGGCGGGCTGGGGCACGCGACGGCCGAGGTGCTGGCCGCGGGCGGAGCCGACCTGATCCTCACCGGCAGGGACGCCGAGCGCGGTGCCCAGGTGGTGGCGGACATACGCGCGGCCGGTGGCGGCTCCTTGGCCGGAACGGTGCGGTTCGTCGTCGCCGACCTGTCCGACCCGGCGGCTGTGCGGCAACTGGCCGACAGCGCCGGAACCGTCGACATCCTGATCAACAACGCGAGTGTGATGACGTTCGCCCCGACCCCCGGGCAGGACCTCGCGAGCTACGACGCCGCCTTCGCCGTCAACGTGCGCGCACCGTTCCTGCTCACCGCGCTGTTCGCGGAGAAGATGGCCGCGGGCGGCGGCGGCAGCATCGTCAACATCAGCTCCACCGCGGCCGGCCTCGGCATGCCGGGCATGGCCGTCTACGGCGCCACCAAGTCTGCGCTCGAATCGCTGACCCGCACCTGGGCGGCGGAGTTCGCCGAGTCGAACGTGCGGGTCAACGCCGTGGCCCCAGGGCCGATGCGCACGTCCAAGGTGGTCGCGGCGATGGGCCCGGACATGGGCGGCATGGGTCTGACCACCGCGCTCAAGCGCACGTCGGACCCGGCCGAAGTGGCCCAGGTGGTCGCCTTCCTGGCCGGTGACCGCGCCAGCTACGTAACCGGAGCGATCGTGGCCGCCGACGGCGGCCGGACCGCGATCTGAGGAGACCAGAACAGTGAATCGTCTCGCAGGGAAGCACGCACTGATCACCGGAGGAACGAGCGGCATCGGCCTGGAAACGGCCCGCCAGTTCCTCGCCGAAGGCGCGACCGTCGCCATCACCGGCCGCTCCCGGGAAAGGCTGGACGAGGCAGCCCGCCAACTGGAGGGCCCGCTGCTGACCATCGCCAGCGACGCCGGCGACGTACCCGGCCAGGCAGCACTCGCGGCACGGCTGCGGGCGGAGTGGCCGAAGCTCGACATCCTGATGAGCAACGCCGCCGACGTCACCCACCTACCGCTCGAGGCATGGACCGAGGAGGCGTTCGACAGGCTCGTCGCGACCAATCTCAAGTCGCCGTTCTTCCTGATCAGGGACCTGCTGCCGCTCTTCTCGCAGCAGTCCTCGGTCATCCTCGTCGGTTCGGTCTCCGCGTACATCGGACACGAGAACGCGACGGTCTACGGCGCGGCCAAGGCGGGCCTGCTCTCCTACACCCGCGGGCTGACCTACGAGCTGAAGGACCGGGGCATCCGCGTCAACGGACTGAGCCCAGGCCCGACCATCACCAACGTGTTCGCGCCCCTGGGCCCCGAACGCCAGAGCGCCCTCTATGAGGAACTCCGGCAGACCGTACCCCTCCACCGCCTGGGAACCACCACCGAGCTGGCCAAGGCGGCGGTCTACCTCGCCTCGGATGAGTCTGCTTACACCGCGGGCACGGTACTGCGGGTCGATGGGGGGATCGGGGAGCTGGCGTATTGAGTGTGGTGTCTCGGGACCTTGGTTACACGAAGTCCTCGAAGGTGAGCTGCTGCGGGATGTCCGCGAGTGGTTCGGGCGGCTGGTCGAAGACGATCCGGCCAGGGGCGTCAGCGTGCGAACTTTTCGATGGCCGCTGGGGTGACGGGGGTGAAGAAGTTGACGAGGTTGCCGTCGGGGTCACGGAACAGCAGCGAACGGTTGCCCCAGGGCATCGTGGTGGGCTTGGTGACGAAGTCGGTGACGAAGCCGGTCAGGTTGTTGTAAACGCTGTCCACGTCGTCGACGAGGAACTCGGTGATCACGCTGTGGTTGTCCGCCGGGCGGGCAGAGCCCGGGGCGAACAGCGGGACGGTGCGGGTGCTGCCGATCGCGAGGGTGGCGCCCGCGGTCCTGAGTTCGGCGAAGTCTTCGTTGGCCCACGTCGCCTGCGCCCCTGTGGCGCGCTCGTAGAACTCGACGAGGCGCGCTACGTCGCCGGTGATGATGCGGATCGAGATGAAGTCCATGGGAATCTCCTTGGCTGTGCTGGAGGCGTACGAGTCGCAGGTTAGAAGAAATAGTGGACAGAATCGGTCCTGTATTGGCGTTAGGCTGCGAACATGCCTCGACCCACCGGCCGCGTGCTGACACTCCTGGAGCTGCTGCAGTCGGGCGGCACCCGGACTGTGGCCGAGCTCGCCGACCGTCTCGGCGTCGAAGGACGCACCGTGCGGAGGTATGTGGGCCAGCTCATCGACCTGGACGTGCCCGTGGAGTCGGTGCGCGGCCGCTACGGCGGGTACCGGCTGGCTCCTGGGTACCGCTTGCCTCCGCTCATGCTCAGCGACGACGAGGCGCTGGCCGTGCTGCTCGGCCTGATCGCCGGCCGCCGAGCAGGGCTGACGACGACGCAGCACACGGCAAACGAGACGGCGTCGGCGAAGATCCGGCGGGTGCTGCCCAAGCACATCGCCCGCCGGCTCGACACACTCCTGGAAGCTCTCGCCTTCACGGACCGGCCCGGCGAGTTCGACACCCCGGACGCCGGGGTCCTGCTCACCATCGCCGATGCGGTGCGCCACCGCCGACCGGTCTCGATCCGCTACACCGACCGCGACGGACGGCCCAGCGAACGCACACTGCACGCGTACGGGATCGTCGCCCATGCGGGCCGGTGGTACGTCACGGGCAAGGACGCCCAGATCGGCGAGGACCGAACCTTCCGGCTCGATCGCATCGCGGACGCGCGGACCCTGCCCGGCTCATTCGAAGCGCCCGTGGGTCCCGCTCCCGCACAGCGCGTGTTGTCAGGATTCGCCACGGCCGGGTACCGGCATGAGGTGACCTTGCGGATCCACGGGACAGTTGAGCAGATCCGCGCCCACCTTCCCGTCAGCGTCGCGAGCCTGGAGGAGCACGAGCACGAGCACGAGCCCGCGGCCGGCGAGGACCGGGCGACCGAGCGCTGGCTGCGCGTCGAGCTGCGGGCGGAGCGGCTCGACTGGTTGCCTCCGGTACTCGCGGCAATCGACCGGCCGTTCGTCATCGAGCGCCCCGATGAACTCCGCGACCTCGTCATCGCGCTCGCCGATCGCCTCACGTCCTGTGCGCGCCGAGCCTGACAGATGGCCTTTTGACGTCCCCGCCGGACGGCGGTGTTCAGACCGGCAGGGGTTGGGAAGGCGGGGGTTGGCAAGGGTCACGCGCCGCAGTCCGATCAGGAAGTCCGCACCATGGCAGACACCACACAAGCGACAGCCGTCCCCGGCTGGGTCCTGAAGTTCATGGACGCCATCGACACCCTGGAGTTCGGCGAGGGCTTCGCACCACTGACCGACAACACCGACATGTACTTCGGCACCGCGCACATCCACGGCGTCGAGGCCATCAAGGAGTTCTTCGTCAAGATCGACGCGCCGCTGGTCATCAGCCATGAGGTACTGGAGTTCTGGACCGCGGGCGACGGCGTCCGTCTGCTGCGCGGTGAGGCGGTCATGGCCAAGAAGAGCGAACCGGAGCGGGTGGTGCGCGCCCCCTTCATGCACATCTTCTACCTCGACCAGGAAGAGCCTGTGCGCATCAGGACGATCCGTGTCACCGCGGGCCCCCTGCAGACCGACGCCGTGATGTGACCCGGCTCAGGGCAAGGCCCCCGCGAGGTCACGGCATTTGACGGGTTGACCCACACCCGTGCTTGCAGGGCGAGGAACCAACCAGAGTACGCATGTCAAAGGGGTCAGATATGAACGCGGTGCACCACCGGACCGCCACCGTCGACGGCTATGAGATCTTCTACCGCGAAGCCGGCCACGCCGACGCCCCCGTGATCGTCCTGCTGCACGGCTACCCGACCAGCTCGTTCATGTTCCGCGAACTCATCCCGCTGCTGGCCGACGACTACCACGTCATCGCGCCGGACCACCTCGGCTTCGGCCACTCCGACGCCCCCCTCGTAGGGGAGTTCACCTACACCTTCGACGCCCTCACCGAACTCACCTCCGGACTGCTCGACCAACTGGGCCTGGACCGCTACGCCCTCTACGTCCAGGACTACGGCGCCCCCATCGGATGGCGCCTCGCGCTCCAGCACCCCGAGCGGATCTCCGCCCTCGTCACCCAGAACGGCAACGGCTACGAGGACGGTTTCGTCGAGTCGTTCTGGACCGACGTCTGGGCCTACGGGGCGAACCCCGGCCCCGACACCGAACCCGCCGTCCGCGCCGCGCTGGGCGTCGACGCCATCCGCTGGCAGTACCTGCACGGCGTGCCCGACCCGAGCCTGGTCAGCCCGGACACCTGGGAGCACGACTTCGCCCTCGTCTCTCGCGAGGGCAACGACGAGGTCCAGCTGGCGCTGTTCCGCGACTACCAGAACAACCGCCCGCTCTACCCGCTGCTGCACGAATTCCTACGCACCAGCGAGGTCCCGGTGCTCGCCGTGTGGGGCCGCAACGACGAAATCTTCGGCCCGGCGGGCGCGCGGGCCTTCGCCCGCGACGCCAAGGACGCGGAGGTGCACCTGATCAACGGCGGTCACTTCCTTCTGGAGAGCCACCTGGACGTCGTCGCGGGTTACCTGCGCGGCTTCCTCGGGCGGGTGCTGGGATAAGCAAGGTCGGGGACTGCACTTCCTGGTGGCTGGGTCCGGCCGCGTATGCGAGCGGAGGGGCGATTGCCTGGGCGTCCGCTCCCTCGCCGACCCACAGCGCGATGAACAGCGCGGCAGTCGCTTCCAGGAGTCCCGCACGTTCGAGACCGCCGCCAGCCACGGCTTCACAGCCCACATCTCGTACCAACTCACGCACACACGCGAGGGCAGTCTCGTCGTCTCCGCAGACCGGAACGGCCAGTGGTCGCCCATCGAAGACGGGCGGCCGCATGCGCCATACGTCCTCGTGGCAGAGGTTGAAAGCCTTGACCACGTGGGCTGCCGGTGCCGCCGCAGCCAATTGCTGCGCGGCTGAGGGGCCTCCTTCCGTCAGCAGCCGGAAGCCCGGCCCGACTGGGTTGGAGCAGTCGAGCAGCACCTTGCCCTCCAGGGCCGCGTGCAGGTCCCGTGCCACGTCTGTTCCCGCCCCGAAGGGAAGCGCTGCCAGCACCACCTGACCTGACTCGGCCGCCGCGCGCAGACTGGCAGGTTTCGAGCTGCCTCCGATGCGCGTCGCGAGCCGCTCCGCCTTGTGGGCGTCCCGTCCCCCGATGATCACCTCGTGCCCGGCCCGCACCCAGTGGGTGGCGAGCGCGTCGGCCATGTTGCCCGTGCCCAGTACACCGATTCTCATCACGTGCTCCCCCTCCGTGCCTGCTTCGACCGTTCACACCGACGCTAGAAGGCCGTTCGGGCACCATTTGGTACGTGACGACCGACGCCTTCCTCGCCGACTGCCGCGCCCGCCTCGCCTTCGACCTGCTCTCCAACACCTGGAACGCCGTGGTGCTCTGGGCACTGCGCGACGGCCCCAGGCGCCCGGTCGAACTACGGGAGCGGATCGGAGGCATCAGCTCCAAGGTCCTCACCGAGACACTGCGCCGACTGCAGTTCAACGGACTGGTCGACCGGCAGGCAGACCCCGACGCACCGTCACGGGTCGAGTACCGACTCACAGTTCTGGGCCGGACCTTGCTGGCGCCCATCGACGCTGTCGGCGCATGGGCCTTCGAGTACGGCGATGAGGTTATGGCGGCCCAGGAAGCAGCATGCACTCCTGACCCGCAGTCCCCGCCTCCTGCACGCTAGACCGGTCAACAGCGTGAGCGCAGACGTCGCCGGCAGATGAGCGCACATCCCAGAGTGAGGAAGGCGTCGTGGATGTCGTCGCGGATCTTCCAGCGGATCCGCAGACGACCGAACCAGTGCAGGTGGGCGAATGCGCGCTCCACGACCCAGCGTTGGGTGCCCAGACCGGAGCCATGCTCGGTGCCCCGGCGGGCGATCAGCGGCTTCACACCGAGACCCCGGACCAGGCGACGGTACTTGTCATGGTCGTAGCCGCGGTCCCCATCACCACGTCCGGGCGGCGCCGGGGCCGGCCGCGCTTGCCCCGCACCGGCGGCACCGCTTCGAGTAGTGGGATGAGCCGGGTGACATCGTCGCGGTTGCCGCCGCTCAGCGTGGCCGCAAGCGGGATGCCAGTGGCTTCGGCCCGTCTTGGCCCCCCTTAAGGCCCGGATGCGGGAGCCATCGACCGCCGCCCGGGAGAAGTACCAGGGTGTTCGCGCTACGGAGCTTGCCGAGGAGGACCTCGCCCTGGAAGACCAGCCGGTCCGATGCCGCTTGCGTCCCGGGTGCCGGGTCCGACGCTCTACCTTGGGCAGCAGCGGCTCGATCACCGCCCACAGCTCGTCGCGACTTCCCACGGCTTCGGCCGCGCCACCCCGCACCCCCGGTCCATCAACCCCGGAGTGTTCCAACCCCGTCGAAGATCATTTCGTTACGGGTTCTTAGGGCACGGGAAGGGCACGCCACCCTAAAATTGGACTAGACAACAAACAAACCCCAGGCGATTGACCTGGGGTTTGACACTGGAGCGGGTGACGAGAATCGAACTCGCGCTCTCAGCTTGGGAAGCTGATGTTCTACCATTAAACTACACCCGCGTAAGACGCCGACGGAGTCGGTGTGCGAACGTTCGCCACTTTACCCCATGCCAGGCCCCGGGTGTTGATGCCGCGGGGGCCTGAGGGCGTTTCAGGGGCGGGATGCGGCTGCGGGTCACCGGAGTTGGGGCGTACGGTGGGGGCGTGGGCGAGGGTCCGGTCGGGACCGGAGCGCCGCCTCGAAGGCCGTTCCTTTGATCCCGTACTGTGGCTTTTGTCGTCAGGCAAGCACCAGCCAGACGCAGCTCTTGGGGAAGGGACTCTTGGACTTGATGGAGCGCACCGTCGTCCGTTGTGCCGATGGGCACGTGTTCACCACCGCTTCGTTCCCGATGCAGCAGGCCGAGCGACTCGGCCCGGGCCGGCTGCTCCGATGCCCGCGGTGTACGCGGCTCCGGAGCGTCGTGCCCGTCAGTTACCAGAAGCGGTAGCGAGCGGAGCGAGCAGTAGCGAACAGCGGACAAAGACATAGCCAAAGGGCATAAGGCGCGCGGAGTCGTCCGGTTGTGGTCGCTCCGCGCGCCTTGCGTATCCTCGGGGCGTGCTTCTCTCAGACAAGGACATCCGGGCCGAGATCGACGCCGGACGAGTGCGTATCGATCCGTTTGACGACGCGATGGTGCAGCCCTCGAGCATCGATGTGCGGCTGGACCGCTACTTCCGGGTGTTCGAGAACCACCGCTACCCCCACATCGACCCCTCCGTCGAGCAGAGCGATCTGACCCGGCTCGTGGAGCCGGAGGGGGACGAGCCGTTCATCCTGCACCCGGGGGAGTTCGTCCTCGCCAGTACGTACGAGGTCATCTCGCTGCCCGACGATCTCGCCTCCCGGCTGGAGGGCAAGAGCTCGCTGGGGCGGCTGGGGCTGGTCACGCATTCCACCGCCGGCTTCATCGACCCCGGGTTCAGCGGGCACGTGACCCTCGAGCTGTCCAACCTCGCCACCCTGCCCATCAAGCTCTGGCCGGGGATGAAGATCGGGCAGCTGTGCATGTTCAAGCTCAGCTCGCCCGCCGACTTCCCGTACGGGAGCGAGCGGTACGGGTCGCGGTACCAGGGGCAGCGGGGGCCGACCGCCTCCCGGTCCTTCCTCAATTTCCATCGGACCCAGGTGTGAGCGGCCGGATATGAGTGACGTACGGGAGAACCTCTCCTACGAGCAGTTCGGCGTCGCCGTACGCGAGCTCGCGCAGGCCATCGCCGACGACGGGTACGAGCCCGACGTCGTGCTCAGCATCGCCCGCGGCGGTGTCTTCGTGGCCGGCGGGCTCGCCTATGCCCTGGACTGCAAGAACATCCACCTGGTGAACGTCGAGTTCTACACGGGCGTGGGGACGACCCTCGAGATGCCCGTCATGCTCGCGCCCGTCCCCAACGTGATCGACTTCTCCGATAAGAAGGTGCTGATCACCGACGACGTCGCCGACACCGGCAAGACGCTCAAGCTGGTCCGCGACTTCTGCCTCGACACCGTCGCCGAGGTGCGCAGCGCCGTGGTCTACGAGAAGTCCCAGTCGCTGGTGAAGTGCGAGTACGTGTGGAAGCGGACCGATGAGTGGATCAACTTCCCGTGGTCCGTGGAACCGCCGGTGGTGCGGCGCGCCGGGCAGGTTCTCGACGCCTGAGAAGCAACTCGACGCCTGAGAAGCAATAAGAAAAGGGGCTCCTCCGGGAGCCCCTTTCTCGTAGCCGTTCTCGTGGCCGCGCGGCCTCAGACCGTGCCCAGCTTCACGATCGACAGCAGGGCGATCAGCTGGATCGCCGACGCGCCGAGCGCCTTCGGCCAGGGCAGGTCGTGGGAGCGGCTGACCATGAGGGTCAGGAGTGCGCCGCCCGCGATCCAGGTGGCCCAGCCCACGAGCTGTACGAACGTCGCGTCGCCGCCGGCGAACATCGCGAAGACCAGGCGGGGCGCGTCCGTGAGGGACATGATCAGCATGGACAGGCCGACCGTCGGCTGCCAGGCGCCGTCGCCGCCGAGCTGGCGGGCCAGGGTGTGGGTGACCACGCCCAGGATGAACGCGCTGAGCGCCATCGCGACGGCCGTGGTCAGGACGATCGGGACCGCGTTCGACAGTGTGGCGTTTATCGCATCCTTGCGGGCGCCGTCGAAGCCGAAGACGGCGAGCAGGCCGTAGAGGAGCGTGACGATGAGGGCCGGGCCCCACATCGAGTAGTCGCGCATCTGGAGGAACGTCTGCTTGGGGGAGAGGATGATCCCCCGGAGCAGGGCCTTCCAGTGCAGGCGCGGGCCGACGGGGCCGGGCGGCGGGGCCGCCGCGCCTGCGCGGTAGGTGTCGCCCTGGTTGTAGGGGTCCTCGCCGACCGAGAAGGCCTGGGTGTGGCCCGGGTTGTTCGCCGCGTACGGGTCGGGCGGGCCCTGGGGGCCGGGCGGGTACGCGCCGTCGCCGAAGTACTCCGGCTCGCCCTGGCCGCCGTAGCCACCACCCGGCCCGGCGTTCGCCTGCGGCCAGGTGGGGCCGCCGCCGTTGCCGTACGGCTGCGGCGCCGGCGGGTAGCCGTATGACGGCCCCGGCGGCGTCTGCTGCCCGTACGGAGGGTTTTGCGGTCGCGTCTGAGGAGCGCCGTTGTTCCGGCCGCGTCCGATCCTGAATCCAGCCACGTCTTCGAACGTACCTGGTCCCGGGCGGTGGCGTGCCGGGCCCGGGCTTCCGGGCCCGGCTTTGCGGCCGAGCTGTGACATCCCTTAGGGGTAAGGCCCTTTGGGATCCCATGGGTTGTCAGGGTTCGGCCGTACGGGCCCCGCCAGGACCCCCTGCCGTGGGGTCAGCTCAGCATGTCCTGGCCCAGCCTCAGATAACCGGTCGTCGACATGCCGAGCGAGCCGGGACCGAAGCTGATCGCGTCCTTCGTGGACACACCCGAGGCCGAGCCGCGCAGGCTGTACAGGGAGCCGGAGGGGTGGTTCTCGCCGTCGGAGCCGACGGACAGGTCCGCCTTGCCGTCGCCGGTGAGGTCGGACAGGCGTACGGACGCGCCGAAGCGGTCGGCGGACTCGGCGGTGCCGGGGACGCCCTCCGTGTTCTGGGTGAACGACTGGGCGCCGGTGCCGGTCAGGCCGGCGGCCGAGCCGCGCAGCACGGTGACGCTGCCGGCGATGTCCGCGGTGCCGACGTCCTCGTGGATCGTGCCGACGGCCAGGTCGCCGTAGCCGTCGCCGTTGACGTCGGCGATGGAGAGGTCGTTGCCGAACCAGTCGTCCTCCTCGTCCGCGCCGGGGACGCCGGGGGTGTCCTGGTTGATCGTCGTCTGGGGGCTGGTGCGGACGCCGGTGGCGCTGCCGAGCCAGGCGCTGACCGAGCCGCCGAGGCTCTTGGCGTCGCCGCCGTAGTCCGCCGTGACGACATCGTCGTAGCCGTCGCCGTTCAGGTCGCCGACGGTGGCCAGCTCCCAGCCGCCGCTCTTCAGGAACGTCTGGCGGGTCAGGGCAGAGGCGGAGCCGAGGTAGACCATGGCGCCGTCCTCGTATGTGGACGCCTCGCTGCCGGTGGCCACCAGGTCGTCGGTGCCGTCGCCGTCGATGTCGCCGGCGGCGAGGCTCTGGGCACCGGCGAGGCCGGCACCGCCTCTCAGGCCACTGGCGAGCTCGTGGTGGGTGCCCGAGCCGGAGGTCTTGGCGATGCCCTCGTGGATCCAGATGTCGCTGCCGGTGCTGCCGACGGCGAGATCGGCCAGGCCGTCCCCGCTGAAGTCGCCGACGGTCAGGGACATGCCGTACTCGTCGTGGGCCGCCACGGCCGGGTCGGGGACGCCGCGGCCGCCGGACAGGCCGCTCTTGCCGCCCCAGACGACGGTGACGGAGCCGCCGTCGGCGTCGGTGTCGACGTCCTCGCCGACGCTGCCGATCACCAGGTCGGCGTATCCGTCGCTGTTCAGGTCGCCGGAGGTGAGGGCCTTGCCGAACCGGTCGCCCTGCTCGGCGGTGCCGGGGATGCCGGCCGTGTCCTGGGTGAGGACGGTACGGCGGGCGGCGCTGATGCCGTTCGCGGAGCCGTAGGTGATGACGACGGCGCCCGCGTCGGTCTTGCCGCCGACCGGGGCGTAGGGCGCGGCGGCGGCGAGGTCGCGGTAGCCGTCGCCGTTGAAGTCGTCGGCGTATGTGGCGGGGGCGGCGGCGGCCGGGGCCGTGAGGGAGAGGGGGGTGAGGCCCGCCGCCAGGATGGCGGTGACCAGGGTGGTCGCGGTGCGGGTGCGCATGTGGGTGCGTGTCTCCTGTGCGTCAGCCGGTGAGGCCGTGCGGATACGTCAGCCGATGAGGTTGGCGCCGAACGCGCCGTACGAGCGGGTCTGGCCGAGGCTGCCGGGGCCGAAGGAACGGGCGCCGTCGGTGACGGGGCCGGTCGCCGAGCCGCGCAGGGCCGTGATGGCGCCGATGCCCTCGTCCTCGAAGCCGGAGGTGATCGTGAACTCGGCGTGCCCGTCCTTGGTGACGTCCGCCAGCAGGACATCGGAGCCGAAGTAGTCGATGGCCTCGGCGGCGCCCGGGACGCCGGCGGTGTCCTGGGTGAAGGTGCGGGCGCCGGTGCGCGAGACGCCGGAGGCCGAGCCGTTCATCAGGATCGTGGCGCCGGTGTCCTCGATGGTGCCGACGTCCTCGAAGACGACGCCGATGGCGAGGTCGCCGTAGCCGTCGCCGTTGGTGTCGCCGATGGAGACGGCGCTGCCGAAGCCGTCGTTCGCCTCGTCGGAGCCGGGGACGCCGGTGGAGTCCTGGGTGAGTTCGGCCATGGGCGCGTCGCCGTTGACCGGGCCGCCCTCCGAGCCGCGGATGACGACGACCTGGCCGCCGAGCGAGCCGCTGTGGTCGTCCTCCTTCGAGAAGACGTTGCCGATGGCGATCTCGTCGTAGCCGTCGCCGTCGACGTCGCCCAGCGCGAGGGAGGTGCCGCCGTTCAGCGGGCGGGGGACCGAGGTGTCCACGCCGGTGGCGGTGCCGAGGTAGGCGACGCCCTTGGACCAGCTGTTCGCCTCGCCCTCGTCGAGCTGGACGCGGTAGGTGAGGACCAGGTCGGACCTGCCGTCGTTGTTGGTGTCACCCGCCTCCATGGCGTCGACGCTGTACGCCGCCTCGGGGGTGGCGACGCGCTGGACGGGGCCGGTGGTGCCGGTGGTGGTGAAGCCGCCCCGGATGACGTACGTGTCGGCGTAGGCGCCCGCGGCCAGGTCCGCCTTGCCGTCGCCGTCGAAGTCGCCGGCGGTCAGCAGCTTGCCCCAGTTGTCGTGCGCGGAGACCGCCGGGTCCTTCACCGTGGTGCCGTTCTTCAGACCGCTCGCCGAGCCCCACAGGACGGTGACGGAGCCGCCGTCGACATCGGTGCCGACGTCCTCGCCGGTGGAGCCGACCGCGAGGTCGGTGTAGCCGTCGCCGTTGAGGTCGGCCATGGCGAGGGCGTCGCCGAAGGTGTCCTCGGCCTCCGCCTCCCCGGGCACGCCCGCGGTGTTCTGGCTGACCACGGTGCGCTGGGCCGGGTCGAGGCCGGTGGCGCCGCCGTAGACCACGGCGACGTAGCCGGCCATGCCCGCGCCGTCGACCTTGGCGTACGGGGCGGCGAAGGCGACGTCGCCGTAGCCGTCGCCGTTGAAGTCGGCCGTCGGGCCGGTGGCGGGGGCGGCGGTGGCCGTCGTCGCGGGCAGGGCGGTGAGCAGGCCGGTGGTCAGGGCCGTCGCCAGGAGGAGGGTGCGCTTGCGCATGGGGTCCCCGTTCTTGTCAGGAGTTGTGCTCAGGGGCTGTGATCAGGAGTTGAGGGCCGTGCCGTACCCCGGCGCGCCGGCCGTCGAGATGCCCGTCGTGCCCGGGCCGAAGCTCGTCGAGCCGGTGGCCGTGAGGCCGGTCGTGGTGCCGCGCAGGGACCAGACCGCGCCGTCGCCGTTCTCGCCCGGCGCGGAGACGGACAGGTCGGCGCGGCGGTCGCCGGTGTGGTCGGTGAGGATGACGCGCTCGCCGAAGCGGTCGCCCTTCTCGGAACCGCCGGGCACGCCCGCGGTGTTCTGGGTGTACGACGTCGCGCCCTTGGTGGTCAGGCCGGACGCCGAGCCGTACAGCACGGTGACGGCACCGGCGGCTGAGTTCTCGCCCGCGGTGCCGATCGCCAGGTCGGCGTACCCGTCGCCGTTGATGTCGCCGAGCGAGACGCCGCTGCCGAAG
>NZ_JBHUQX010000166.1:0-18725 GCF_042674225.1 Streptomyces sp. NPDC056948 | reverse complement strand
GGTGGGCGGTGAAGTAGGCGTCGACCTCGTCCCAGACGTGCGACTCGCTCATGCACCTCTACCTTTCGTACGCATAGTTAGCTTCCCTAACTACTGGCGCTGTCGAAGATAGTTGGTGCGGCGGTCCGCTGCCAGGGGGATTTCACCCGGCGTGTCTCAGCCCGTCACGGACGGTGCCGAGCCCGGCAGCGGGCGCCCCGCCGACTCCGTCATGCGCCACACCGCGAAACCGCCGATCACGGCCGCGGCCATCATGTAGTACGCGGGCATCATCATGTTCCCGGTCGCGCCGATCAGGGCCGTGACCACCAGCGGGGTCGTGCCGCCGAACAGGGACACGGAGACGTTGAAGCCGATGGAGAGCGAGCCGTAGCGGACCCGGGTCGGGAACAGCGCCGGGAGCGCCGAGGGCATCGCCGCCGTGAAGCACACCAGCAGCATGCCCAGCGCGCCCATGCCGAGCCCGACCGCGAGCAGGCTGCCCTGGCGGATCAGCAGCAGGGCCGGGACGGACAGCAGCAGGAAGCCCGCACAGCCGGTGGCGATCACCGGGCGGCGGCCGACGCGGTCGGTCAGCGCGCCGACGAACGGCTGGGCGATCATCATCAGCGCCATCACACCGAGGACGACGAGCAGACCGTGCGTCTCGTCGTAGTGGAGCTCACTGGTCAGGTAGCTCGGCATGTACGACAGCAGCATGTAGTCGGTGACGTTGAAGACCAGCACCAGGCCGACGCAGAGCAGCAGCGCGCGCCACTGGCCGGTGACCATCTCGCGCAGCGGCACCTTGGGCCGGTTCGTCTCGGCCTTCTCGACCTCGGCCGCGAACGCCGGGGTCTCCTCCAGGCGCATCCGCAGGTAGAGGCCGATGATGCCCATCGGGCCCGCGATCAGGAACGGGATGCGCCAGCCCCAGGAGGTGAGGTCGTCGGTGGAGAGCAGGGCGGTCATCAGGGTGACCAGGCCCGCGCCGCCGATGTAGCCGGCGAGGGTGCCGAACTCCAGCCAGCTACCGAGGAAGCCGCGCCGCTTGTCGGGGGCGTACTCGGCGATGAAGGTGGAGGCGCCCGCGTACTCGCCGCCGGTGGAGAAGCCCTGCACGAGGCGGGCCACGAGGAGCAGGATCGGCGCGCCGACACCGATCGTCGCGTACGACGGGATCAGACCGATCGCGAAGGTGCCCGCGGCCATCATGATCATGGTGAGCGCGAGGACCTTCTGGCGCCCGACGCGGTCGCCGAGCGGGCCGAAGACCATGCCGCCGAGGGGGCGGACCAGGAAGGCCGCGGCGAAGGCGCCGAACGTGGAGAGGAGCTGCGCGGTGGGGTTGCCCGACGGGAAGAAGACCTTGCCCAGGGTGACCGCGATGTAGCTGTAGACACCGAAGTCGAACCATTCCATCGCGTTGCCCAGCGCGGCCGCCTTCACGGCGCGCTTGACGAGCGCGGGGTCGGTGACGGTGGTGTCGTGGGCCTTCGCCGTGCGGCTCTTGAGCGCGGACGTGGGAGCAATGACTGAGGCAGTCACAAGACTCGCTCGCCTACCTTTCATCGGGGACAGGGGCGCGGTCCGCGCGGCGGCGCTGTCGTACGGGCCGAAAAAGCGACGATAGGCGGGGAATGCCCGCTCACGGGCGGTATGCCTTTCGTTGCAGGGTGCATCTAAACACCGGCTATGCAGGCACGCTTGCCCGGCCGGGAGCGGTTCCCACGTGATCTTGATGTGATCCTTCTCGCGTTCACGAGAGGCAACCGCGCGTCTCGCGCACTATCGTCAACCGGACGAAGGGGGCATACAGGTCATACAGGGTAGAAGGCCGACGAGGCGTGACGAATGCGGAGCGCAGCGGACGACCGACGGAATCCTTCGGAGCGACAGCCGTCGGCAGACCTCACGCACGCCTGCGCATGGCCTGCCTCGGGCTGTGGCTGATCGTCGCCGTCCTCGCGGCACGGCAGGTGGCCGTCGTCCTCGGCACCCCGCGCGGGGAGCGGCTGACGGACCTGGAGACCTGGGTCGGGCCGAACGGCGTCCTGCACGTCAACGGCTCGC
This sequence comes from Streptomyces sp. NPDC056948, assembly GCF_042674225.1. Lineage (NCBI taxonomy): Bacteria > Bacillati > Actinomycetota > Actinomycetes > Kitasatosporales > Streptomycetaceae > Streptomyces > Streptomyces sp. NPDC056948. Next base: position 16,673 of record NZ_JBHUQX010000166.1, on the reverse strand, counting down.
TCTACGACTCGACCCGCTTCACCGGAACCCCCTTCAACGGGCTCGCCCTCAAGCCCCTCACCCGTTCGGCCGAACAGGCCCTCGGCTGGGGCTGGACCTTCGGCACGCTGCTGCTGGTCGCCGCCCTCGGGCTGATCGCCGCCCGCGCCCTGCCCCAGCCCGTCGGCCGCCGCACCGCACTGCTGGCCGCCCCCGTCGCCATCGGCCTGCTCATGCTGTCCCTGCCGGTCCGCAACACCCTGTGGCTCGGTCAGTCCAGCATCATCCCGGTCCTGCTCGTCCTGCTGGGCTGCTTCGTCGCCCACGGCCAGCGGACCAGCGGTCTGCTCATCGGAGTCGCGGCCGCGCTCCAGCCCACCCTGCTGCTCTTCACGCCCCTGCTGTGGTGCACCGGCCGCGGACGCGCCGCGCTCTCCGGCGGCGTCACCTTCGCCGCCTGCACCGCGCTCGCCTGGGCGGCGATGCCGCGCGACTCCGCCATCTACTGGGTCCACCACCTCGCCGGCGTCGGCCTCGGCGGCCGGGCCGACGACCTCGGCAACCAGTCCCTGCACGGCGCCCTGCTGCGGCTCGGCCTGAACGGCCCCCTGGAGGTCGCGCTCTTCCTGGTCCTCGGCGCGGCCGTCGCCGTCCTCGCCCTGCGCCGCGCCGTGCGGTACGTCGCCGACGGCCAGTTGCTGCTCGCCGTCGCGATCACCGGCTGCGCCGCCATCGTCGTCTCACCCGCGGCCTGGCAGCACCAGTTGCTGTGGGTGCTGCTCGCGGTCGTCGGCCGGGCCGGCAGACGCGCTCGTGACCGGTACGTATGGCCGGTCGCCGTCGTCCTGGTCATGACCCTGCCGACCAGGCTGCTGCTTCCGGACATGGCGGCACTGGACCCGCTGCGCACCGACCTCGTCCTGCTGGCGGCCCTGGCCGCCGCCGTGGCCGTCCCGTTCCTGTCCCGCGCCTCTCCGCACTACCGGTCGCCGATACCGACCGAGTACGCGCCCGCCGCCCCGGCCCGCTTCCGGCACGTACCGCTGCTGCCCTTCCTGCGCCGGGTCCTCACCCGGCCGAACCTCCTCCTGGAGCTTCTCCTCCTGCGGGTCGCCTACGCCGCCTACTCCCAGGTCCGGCTCGCCGCCACCGGGGGCAGCATCTCGGCCGGCCGGGCCGAGGCCGAGGAGCACGCCTGGCAGATCCTCGGCCTGGAACGCGCCCTGCACCTCGACATCGAGCACTGGGCCAACCACGCCGTGGTGCGGACCGACTGGCTACGGGCCTTCTTCGACTTCTACTACGAGTCGTTCCACTTCGTCGTCCCGCTGGCCGTCCTCGCCGTCCTGTACTGGCGCCGCCCCGCCGAGTACCGCTGGGCCCGCTCCGCCCTCGGCTTCGCCACCCTGCTCGCCCTGGCCGGCTTCTGGCTCTACCCGCTGGCCCCGCCGCGGCTGATGCCGACGCTCGGCTTCATCGACACCGTCCACGGCGTCCAGGACTTCTCCCGACCCGACTACGGCACGCTCACGGACGTCACCAACCAGTACGCCGCCATGCCGTCCCTGCACTTCGGCTGGTCGCTGTGGTGCGGCGTCGTCATCGCCGTCCTGGCGCGCCGGTGGTGGACGAAGGCCCTGGGGCTGCTGCATCCGCTGCTCACCGGGTCCGCGATAGTCGTGACGGCGAACCACTGGGTGATCGACGCGGTGGGCGGGGCGGTCGTGGTCGGGGCGGGCTTCGGGCTCGTCTACGTGCTGACGGGGCCGCGGCCGGCGGTCGCGGGGCGTGCCGTGTCGGGGGCGCGGGACAAGGCGGGCCGTTCCGTCAGTGCCGGTCGATGATCTCCCTGGCCTGTTCCAGGCTCCCGGCCTTCGCGGCGGCGAGCCGGGCGAAGTAGGCGCGATTGCCGGCCACGGACTGCCGCTGCAGCCGGGACTCCGCCCCGAACAGGACGGCGACCAGGCGCGTCCGCTGTTTGCACCGGACGTCCGCCACGGCTGTGGCGATCTCTTCGTGCGACGCCCCGGGCGGTTTCCGGGACCACCAGCGGGAGTCGGCGATGGACTCGTCGGGCGTCCGGTAGCCGAAGCCCTTCTGCCGCATGCACGTTTCCCAGTTCTTCAGCGCCGCGCGCGACTCCGGCTCCTTCTTGGCCCGCGCCAGCAGTTCGGAACTCAGCCGGTTGAAACGGTCGTAGTCGGCATTCGCCCCGTCGCGCTGAAGTTGGTCGTTCGCCTTGTATCCGCAGCCGTTCTTCTCGTCGTAGGCCGCTCGTATGCCGGCGGATCCGAGTTGTTCGTCGCGTTTCTTGCGCAGGTTCGTGATGTCGGTGCCCGCCGACAATACCGCCGAGGTCGCGTGATAGCCGAGTTTCCGGGCCACCGCTATTTCGATGACCCCGTATCGCCGCCGGTTCTTCAGGTCGTCGATATGCGCGGGATAATCGAGGACCTTCCAGTCATGGCCGCGGGCCCGCATGCACGACCGCATCAGCAGATCGCGCGCCTCGGCGACCACGAACGACTCCTGATGGGAGGGCTCGTAGGCGTCGAACGGCAGGATCAGGCCCCGCACCTCGGCGGTGGGGGCCACGGGCTCGGGGGCGCTGTCGCTCCGGGGCGCGGCACTCGCCGCGCAGCCTGTCGCCAGGATCGCCAGCGCCGTGAGGAGGGCGGCGCGGGGGTGTGTCACGGTCGGAAACATCTCTGCACCGCCCTCGTCGCGTCTAGCGGAAGTCCACGCAACTGGCCTTGTTGTCGAACCCGTTGTTGCTGAAGTCCGCGTCGACGGAGTTGGCCCGGGCGAAGTAGTTGTCGCCGGAGCAGCCGACGTTCTGATAGAGCGCCACATCGCGGCTGGTCTGGTTCTTCATCGAGCTGGCACCGTTGTTGACCGGGCTCGTCGTGCCGTTCCAGAAGGTGTCGCTGAGGTCGCGGTCGTCACCCGAGAAGTTCTTGCTGCTGCCCCCGAAGTCGTCGTGCTGGAACAGCCAGAGGTAGGTGGCCTGGGTGCCGCTGTCGGCGGCGGTGGCCGTCTGGGCGAAACCGAAAGCGGTCGCACCCACGAGCGCGACGGAACCGATAGCGGCGGCAATGCTGCGACGCATTTCTCTCCCTGAAGTGGGGGTGGCTGGCTTCTTTCGGCTTTGATTCCACAGGCTGAACATGACCGCGTCAACGAAACATCGAAGCGTTGGCCGGATGTGAAAAGCGGGGTGTTCCTCGGTGGCCGTCGGGGGAGAGCGCTTCACATGAGAGTTTGGAGCGACGTCGAAGGGAGGATCACGTCACTCCGTTTGGCGGTTGGCCGAAAGAGGTGCTCCCGACAAGATTCGAGACTGATGGAATGTCCCGGATGTGCGAGAAAATGATCTGGCGGGGCGCCTGATGCGTCTGTGAGGATCTCGATCCGACGGGGGGCTGTCGATCGTGACCGGATCGACGGCTGCCGCCCGAGGACGGCGGGGGGATCGAGTGATTTCTGTACGTTTGGGTGCCGATGCGCTGACCGATGCAACGTTCGCGATGTCTCCGTTGGCACAGATGGTGTTTCTGCTGGGGCTCGGCAGGACCGCCGACGGCGCGGGACTGCGCATCGAACGCCCCGCGGCGCGGGAGGTCCTGTTCAGGAAGAACCTGCACCTGCTGATGGCGCTGCGCCGGGAGACCCGGACATACGCGCCCGGTTTCCTCTTCGCCCACCGGGACCTGTACGGCTCACTGGACGCGGAGTTGCATCAGGTGGCGTCGACACCCAGCGTCGTGGTCGCCCGCCAGATGGACCGCTTCCTGAAGCGGGGACAGTACGGAAGGCCGTCGCGGGTATCCGCGGACATGCGGACGATCGCCGCCGCCCTGGAGGCCGGGGAGCGATCGTTCGTCGAGCGGGTGGCGTCGGAACTCGCGCAGTACTGGCTGGCGTTCCTCGCGGACCGTTGGGATGTCACGCAGTCCCAGATCGAGGCTGACATCCGGCTCCGGGCCGCTTCCATGGCCAGACGCGGACTGAGCGCCACGCTCAACTCCCTGCACCCCGCGGTCTCCTACGACTCCGGCGCGCTGCACATCCGCGACGAGCGCTCCTGGAAGGTGTGCGAGTCGACCAGGATCGTGCTGCACCCCTCGCCGCTCGTGTCGACCTGGCTGCTGCGGGACGACCCGTGGGGCGAGGACGGCACCCATCTCGCCTACCCGGTCGGGGCGAACGGCGCGAAGAGCGGCCTCCCGGTGGAGGAGCCGGCGGCGGACGCGTTGGGCAAGGTGATCGGGGAGGCCCGGCTGCTCCTCCTGTCCGACCTGGGCAGCGCCCGCACGACCACGGAACTCGCCGAACGGCACCGGATGAGCGCCTCGACAGTGTCGTACCACTTGCTGAGGCTGCATCGCGTCGGGCTGCTGAACCGGACGCGGGAGGGCAGCCGGGTGTACTACCAGCGCACTCCGGAAGCCGATCGACTGGTCGCCCGCCGCGACCGCCGGACCCTCACGCGCCAGTTCGCCGGCGCGTAGCGGTACGCCTGCCCACCGGTGTCGGAAAACCGTCGAAAGTGCCCTCCGCATGTCGGTTTCCCGCACCCGGGCGGCTCCTGGCTGGCTCTCGGCCGCGGGTGGCTGAAAGGTGTGCCTCGCTGTCCACCCGAATATCGACATGGAGGGTTCTGTGAACGTGGCAACGACGGCCGACGGACCTCGGCGGAGTCCGAAAGCCACACTCCTGATGGCCTGCATCGGGGTGTTCGTCGCCTACCTGCCGGTCACCACCGTCTCCGTCAGTCTCCCCGCCATCCAGCGGGACCTGCACGCCTCGACCTCCCAACTGTCCTGGGTCTCGGACGCGTTCGTCCTGCCCATGGCCGCGCTCATCCTGACGGCCGGGGTCGTCGGAGACGTGCACGGCCGCAAGAAGGTCTTCCAGGCCGGCCTGCTGTTCTCGGCCGTCGGGGCCGCCGTCGCGATGAGCGCGCAGTCGGTCCAGGTGCTGTGGGCCGGGCAGGCGCTGGCCGGGACGGGCGCGGCGGCGCTGCTGCCCACGACACTGGCGCTGATCAGCCACGCCGTGCCGAACCCGCACGAACGCGCCAAGTTCGTCGGACTGTGGGCCGCCGCCCTGTCGCTGGCGCTGGCCGTCGGCCCCCTCATGGCGGGCGTGATCCTCCAGCACACCGCCTGGCACTGGATCTACCTGCCCGCGATACCCGTGGCCCTCCTCACCATGGCGGTCGCCGTTCCCCTGGTCGCCGACTCGCGGGCCCCCGGCTCGCGCAAGCTGGACTGGCCCGGCCAGTTCACCGCCGCACTGACCATCACCGCGCTCGTCTACGGCGTCATCGAGGGCGGCGCACAGTCCTTCACCGAGCCCCAGGTCGTCGTCGCCCTGGCCCTCGCGGCCGTCGGCGCCGTCGCCTTCGTCCTGGCCGAACGGCGCAGCCCCAGCCCGATGCTGGACCTGACGCTGTTCCGCAGCGCCGCCTTCAGCGCGACCACGCTCATCGCGATGATCAGCTTCCTGGGCCTGATCGGCTTCTTCTTCGTCCTCAGCCTCTACTTCGGCATGGTGCAGCGGCTCGACACCCTCGACGCGGGCTACCGCATGCTGATGGTGACCGCGGTGAGCCTGCTCCTCGGAGTCGTCGTCGGACCGCTGATGCGGCGCATCCCGGCCCGCGCCCTGATCACCACCGGCCTGCTCGCCACCACCGGCGCGCTGCTGTCCCTCACCGCCCTCGACGCGCACACCGCGTTCGGGCCGCTGGCCTGGCGACTGGCGCTGCTCGGACTCGGCATGGGCCTAGTCATCACCCCCATGACCGCCACCGCCGTCGCGTCCGTGCCGCATCACCTCGCCGGTATGGCGGCGGCCGGCAACAACGCCTTCCGGCAGGTCGGCGGCGCCCTCGGCCCCGCCGTCCTGGGCACGCTGCTGACGACCAAGGCCACCGACGCCCTGCCCGGTCACCTCGCCGACGCCGGCGTGCACGGAGCGACGGCCCATCAGGTCACCGCCGCCGTCGACGCCGCCGGACTGGGAGCGGTGGCCCGCCTGGACCTGGGAGCCGACACCGGCCGCGCCCTGGGCGCCCTGTCCGAGTCCTTCCTCGACGGCCTCCGGCTCTGCCTGCTCGTCGCCGCGTCCCTGGCGCTGCTGGCGGCGCTGGTGGGGGCGGTGCTGCTGCGCAAGCCGAAGCCGGTGTCCGAGCCCGGGGCCGAGTCCGCGCCTGAGCGCGCGTCCGGGTCCGAGCGCGCGTCCCGGTCCGCGCCCGCGCCTGAGCCCGCGTCCGCGTCCGGGGTTGCGCTCACGTCCCGGTCCGCGCCCGGGGCAGGGTCCGCGCCCGAGCCTGTCGCTGCGATCGGCCCCGGCGTCACCGGCCGAGTGAGCGACGGCGCCGGAAACGCCATGCAAGGCGCCACGCTCACCCTGATCTCCCTGGCCGGGCGTCAGGTAGGCCGGGCCGTGGCACACGACGCCGGCCGCTACCGGCTGACCGCCCCCGGGGCCGGTTCGTACGTCCTGATCGCGGCGGCGGACGGCCACCAGCCCCAGGCCACCACACTCGCGCTCGGCGAGGAGCCGCTGCCCCACGACGTGGTCCTGTCCGGCGGCAACGGCCTCGCGGGCACGGTGGCCACGGCCGACGACAGGCTGCCGGTCGAAGGCGCGACGGTCGTCGTGACGGACATCCGCGGCGACGTCCTGGCCACGGGCATGACCGACGTGACCGGCGCGTTCGGCTTCGGCCATCTGCCCGCCGGTGACCTCACGATCGCCGTGAACGCCAACGGATACCGCCCGGCCGCGCTCCCCCTGATGTCCGGCGCCCCGACCACCGGCCTCGAGGTACTGCTGCAACCCGGCGCGCGGTTGCAGGGCGTCGTCCGCGCGGGCAACGGCCGCAACCCCCTGGCCGACGCGCGGGTCACCCTCGTCGACGCCGCCGGGAACGTCGTAGGCACGGCCATCACCGGCACGGACGGCGCCTACGCCTTCACCGACCTGGACACGGGCGACTACTCCCTGATCGCCAGCGGGTACGCGCCCGTGGCCACGACGGTGACCGTGGACGGAGGGAGTCCGAACGACGTCCATCCGCGGCTGGCTCATCAGGACAGCTGACGGGCGTCTCTGCTGAAGACGGCTATGTCACTGCCGAAGGCACAGGCCAGGAGGCCGCTCTCGTGCAGGGCCACCGCTTGGCACGTACCGGGTACGTGGATGACATCGATGAGGCTGAAGGTGCGGAGGTCCCAGATCCGGACCGTATTGTCGTCCGAGCCGGTGACGGCGACCGGGCGGCCGTCCAGCTCGGCGCACACCAGGGCGGTCACGAACTGGGTGTGGCCGGTCATCGCGGGCCCGACGTCCTGGTGCGTGCGGAGGTCCCGTACCCGGATCGCATGGTCTTCCGAGGCGAACAGGACCACTGGGCGGTCGCCCAGCGTCGTACAGGCGATCGGCCCCTGCGTATAGCCCGGTCCGGGATCCCCCAGAGCTCGGCCCTTGGTCAGATCCCAGACCCGGACGGTCTTGTCGTCCGTGGACGCCGTGACGGCGACCGGGCGGCCGTCCAGCACCGTGCACGCGACGGCCGAGACCCATCTGCCGTGGCCCTCCAGGGGTGGGTACACCTCGTCGCCCGTGGCGAGATCCCACACCCGTACCTTCGCCTTCAACGTCGCGCCGACGACGACCGGGCGGCCGTCGAGGAGGGTGCACGCCACCTGCGCCACGGATTCGAAATCGAGCTGGATGGATGACCCCGCGGGCCCGCCCGACAAGAGGTCCCACGTCCGCACGGTGTAGTCCATGTCGCCACCGCTGACGGCGACCGGGCGATCACCCAGCATCGTGCAGATCAGGGATCTCACCCCCTCTGTGTGCCCGGTCATGGGCTCGCCCGCAGGCAGTCCGGCGGCAAGATCCCACACGCGTACGGTGCTGTCCCCGGAGCCGGTGACCAGGACGGGGCGTTCGTCGAGGGACGACAGAGCGAGGCTCCACACCATGTGTGTGTGACCGATTACGGGGTGGCCGGCGACCTGGCGAGGCGACAGGTCCCAGACCCGGACCGTGCCGTCGAACGATCCGGTGACGGCTACCAGTTGTCCGGAGAGCGATGAGCATGCCACGGACAGGACACCGGCGCTGTGACCTTTCAGCGGGGGATCCACCTGCTGCCGCGTGGTCAGGTCCCAGGTCCGGACGGTGGCGTCCTGGTGACTGACGAGCGCGACCGGCCGGCCGTCGAGCTCCGCGCACACCAGCGAGAACGCCCAGTCGTCGTGGCCTGGCCACTCGGCCAGGTGCCGGCCGGTCTCCAGATCCCAGAGGTGCATCGTCCCGTCCCGTGCGTGGCCAACGGCGACAGGGCGGTTGTCCAGCCATGTACATCCCACGGCCAGGATCCAGAGGCTCCTGGTGCCCCGTAGAGCGCGCAGCCTGCGCTGGGACGCCAGGTCCACCATGAAGAGATCCTCTCCGATTGCGCTGACGACGACGATGGGCAGGCCACGCACCGCCGCGCACGCGAGAGAGATCACATGGCCCTTCACGGTCAGGGGCTCTCCCATGGGACGGCCGGTGGTCAGGTCCCAGATCCGGACCGTTCTGTCCTCCGCGCCGGTGACGGCGACCGGGCGGCCGTCCAACTCCGTGCACGCCAGCTCCTCCACCGCGTCGGTGTGTCCTGTCAGGGGCTCTCCCACGGGTCGGCCGGTGGTCAGGTCCCAGATCCGGACCGTCCTGTCCTTCGAGCCGGTGACGGCGACCGGCCGGCCGTTCAGCTCCGTGCACACCACCGCCTGTACCGAGTCGGTGTGGCCGGACAGCGGTTCTCCGAGCGGCTGGGCGGTGGTCAGATCCCAGATCCGCACGGTGTTGTCCCGGGAAGCGGAGACGGCGACCGGTCGGCCGTTCAGCTCCGTGCACGCCACCCCGCCCACAGGAGCCGTGTGACCGACCAGGGCGCCCCGCATATTGGCCGACACCTGCCAGCCGGACGCGGCGACGGGCTTCCACGCGCGCTTGGCCGACCGGCTGTTGAACGCCTCCAAGACCGCGGGCACGTTGAACCGAGCGGCGTTCACCGCGAGGACCTGGCGCCGGCTCGTCACGTCCAGCTCGCGATGGACGTTGAGGGAGAGAAGGTAGATCGCCGCATGCAGGCGCGCGAGGTCGCTCTCGGCCCGCAGCAGGTGGAGGGCGAGGGTGTCGCAGTCCGCGTGGACCAGGTACTCGGTGTCGGTCAGCAGCGTGTCGAGCAGGCCTGCGGTGACCGCGTGGGTGGCCAGGTGTCGCAGCGCGTACGGATGCGCCCGCCCCCAGTCGTGTGTCCCGTCCAGGTGATACGGCACCGCCCCCCGCAGCACCACCGTGAACGCCCGGTGCGCCCGCCCCGCATCCTGGCCTTGTCGCAGATACTCCGCCATCGACTCGTGGTACAGCCGGTACACCGACCGCCCGTCCTCCACCGCCTCCACGACGTACGCCCCGGCGTCGCGCCGCAGTTGGTAGAGGTCGTGGTTGGTGTACGGCCGGCCGGAGAGCTCCGAGGCGAGTGGGGCCCAGATGTCCTCCCAGGGGAGGCCCTGGCCCTCGGCGTAGGCGAGGGGGCGGAGGAGGTCGAGGATGCGGTCGGCGTCCTCGGCGAAACGCTGGTGCAGGTCGCGGTGCATGGCGTCGGCCGCGGCGCTGGGCAGGGAGCGGCGCCAGACGGGATCGTCCGGGTCGGGCAAGGCCGGGGTCGCGGCGAGCGTGCCCGCCGTGATGCGGGCGACCAGGAAGCAGTGCCCGGCCGCTGCGGCGACCGCCTGGGCGACCCCCATCCGCACGCCGTTCGGGCAGTCGAGATACGGGGAGTCCCGGTGGGCGTCCAGGAGGTTGCGGAGCGTGTAGACCAGCACGGCGGCCGGGTCGGCGTACAGGGGCGAGTCGAGGTCGATGTGGCCGTCCGGGCACAGACCGAGGGGAGCGAAGAGGTGGGGGCGGGTGCCGAGGAGAAGGCGCAGGTGAGGGGCCGCCAGTTCCATCAGCGGGCGTAACACCTGGCCGCACAGGGTCGTCGGCGTCGCCGCCTCGTCCAGCCCGTCGATGAGGATGACGTGAGGGCGGTCCGGTTCGGGGCGGGCGCCGAGGTGGTTGAGCAGATCCGCCACCGCCTCCGCCGGCGGCAGCCGCAGCGCCGCGCAGATCGCCCGCACGATCTGCTGGTCGGTGAGGCTCTGCGCGTACACGGTCGTTCCGATGGCCTGCGCGGGCGGAAGCTGATCGTCGCGCAGTCCGATCGACGCCAGCGGCACCGTACGCCGGTACTCGGGGTCGCTCACCGCCGCCAGCAGACCCAGTACGGCGGTCTTGCCCGAGCCGGGAGCCCCGGTGACCACCAGCGCCGGGCACGCCTCGGCCGTCGGGTCGCCGAGCCACTCGGTGATGTCGTGAAGAGCCCGGTGGCGACCCGAGAACCACCAGCCCACCCGGCTCGGATCGCTGTGCCCCATCGCCCGCCGCAGCAGCCGCGTCCGGAACTCCACGTCCCGGCGCTTGTCCTGCTCGTCCCACTCCGCCGCCTGTTGCAAAGCCATGTCCGTGTGGGAGAGACGGTGGCTGTGCTTCGCGTTGGGCAGGAACGGCGGGACCTCGCCCGTCAGGCCGATGATCTCCAGGCCGATGTGCTGGTAGTCCGGGCGTTTCGGATTGGTGCGCGTGGCGTTCACGACCGCGTCCAGGGCCAGCAGCGGCGGGGTGTAGCCGGCCGTGGCCAGGCTGGTCACCGCCTCCGCCAGCAGCTCCGGGAAGGCACCCGTCTGCGCGAGTTCTCGTGGCTGGGCCGACGTGATCACCGCCAAGCCGGCCTCCTCCTCCCGCCAGTCGCTCTTCAACCGGGCCATGGCAGCCAGCAGTTCGTTGCCGCCCTGCCCGGAGAAGCAGGTGTCGAGCATCAGCAGCAGCCGCCGCACCTTCGTCCCGGCGAGGATCTTGCGCGCCAGCGTGCCGGGCAGCAGCGCGTCGTACAGATCGTCCGGCTCGGTGTCCGCGGTGAGCAGGACGTAGTCGCCGTTGTCGAGGACCTCCCCGTGCCCCGCGACGTACACGGCGACGACGTCGTCCGGACGGCGCTCCGGGGCACGGCAGAACTCGCGCAACTCACGCAGCAGTTGGTGCTTGCTGGGGTTCAGGCCGAGGTCGGACACGTGCGTGTAGCCGAGCTCGCCGGTGAACAGCTCCACCACCTTGCGACGGGCCTCCACCAGGCCGGGCCGGTCCCACTCCAGCTCCGCCGGCGCGTTCGGGTAGTGGCTGACAGCGGTCGCGATGAGGAAGCGCCGTGGCTCGGTCCCGGTCATGCCAGGCCCTCCGCCACCGCTTTGCCCGTCTCCTTCGCCGTCAGATAGAGCGTGGCGTCGTGCGCGTGCGAGCCGTTGTGCACGACCTTGCCGACGACGTCCGTTCCGAAGAACAGACCCAGATCCTTCACCGCGGCGACGACATCGCCCTCGTCGACGACGTTCGTCCACGACGACGTTCCCGGCCATGTTTCCGGGCCGGGCCGCAGCCGGTCGACCACCATCCGCATCCCCAGCGGCGAACCCAGCGTCACCAGCGCGCGCACCCCGTGCCCTTGGAGCGCGCACAGCGCCTCGTACGCGACGACCGAGCCGAGCGAGTGCGCCACCACGACCCGTGTGTCGGGGCCTATCGCCTCCTCGACCCGGCTCCGGGCCGCCTCCCGCAGCTCCCCGTCCAGCAGATAGCGGCGGACCTGCTTCAGGTCGAAGACCAGCGCCCGCAGGGTCACATCGCCGAAGAAGCGCGAGTGCTGGAGGACCCGCAGGGCCGTCTGTGCGGCACGGGGTGAACGGGCCAGGGTGTCCCCACCGGGCGGCGGCACGCCCGGATCGACCCGTGCCGCCTCCGCCCACCACTCCAGCAGCAGCTCCGACTCGAACCCGTCCTCCACGTCGTCCGCCGTGAACATCGGGTCGCCGACGGCCAGAGTGTGCCCGGGAGGCCGGAACAGATCGCCGTAGAACGCCATCCGCATTTCACCGGGGGTGAGTTCCGGGCCGTCCGCCAGGTCGAGCCCGTCGGCGAGCGCCGGCTCCCAGTCCTTCAGCAGCGTCTTGCTCCCCAGCCGCTGCTTCCCCACCCCGTGCACACCAACGATCCGCGCCATCGCACCCGTCCCCCGAGCTCAGCAGGACTGTTCACTGTAGAGCGACGGACTCGGCCCCGCATTCGAACCACACGGTCTTCCCACCGTCACGCCACACCGACACGCCCCACTTGTCGGCCATCGCGTCGAGCAGGAGCAGTCCACGGCCGTTCTCGGACTCCGGGTCCGGCCGGGGCGGGGAGACGGGCAGCCGGTTGCTGCCGTCCGACACCTCGACCCGCACGCCGTGCGGCTGCCGCAGCAACAGCAGTGCGCAGCGCCTGTCCGGGACGTGCCGTACGACGTTCGCGAGCAGCTCGGTCACGCCGAGTTCGACGGCGTCGGACAGCTCGGGCATACCCCACTCGCCGAGAAACGAGCGGACGATACGGCGGATGTGGTGGGCGGCGTGTTCACCGACGGTGAGGCGGATCGTGTACTGGGCGGGAAAGTATTCGTTCACAGGACGAGGCTGACGTGCGGTGACTACCCTCGGCTACGGAACGGATACAACCCGTCCCGTGGTGGACGGAGTTGCGTGAGAGGGGCTCTGCGTGACCAACATCAACGCCCTTGACCCGGGTGCCTCGCCCTTGGACTACTACGGCTTCGAGCTGCGGCGGCACAGGGAGGCGGCGGGCCTGACGCTGAAGCAGCTCGGGGGAATCCTCAACTACACCGGCTCGCTGGTGGGCCAGATCGAGACGGCGCGGAAGGTCCCGACGCCGGAGTTCAGCGAACGGGCGGATGCGGCGCTGGGCACGGACGGGATGTTCTCCCGGCTGGTGGAACTGGTTCTGCGGAGTCGGCTCCCGGCCTGGTTCCAGCAGGTGGCCGAGCTGGAGATGCGGGCCACCGAGATCTGCTCCTTCCAGACGCACATGGTCCTCGGTCTGCTGCAGACCCAGGGGTACGCGGGGGCCGTGCTCGGGGCGCTGGACCAGACCGACCTCGAAGACCGCACGGCCGTACGTCTGGCGCGTCAGCGCGTCTTTGAGAAGGCGGAGCCGCCCGTCTTCTGGGCCGTCCTCAGCGAGGCCGCGCTGCACTTGGAGATCGGTGGCTCCCGGGTCATGCGGGAGCAACTCGCCCACCTGTTGTCCTTCGAGAGCAACCCTCGGATCAACGTCCAGGTGTTGCCGTTCTCGGCGGGTGCGCACGCGGGGCTGCAAGGCTCGTTCGACGTCTACCGCTTTTCGAGCGACCCCACCATCGTCTACACGGAGGGGTACGGCAGCGGGTATCCGACCGCGAACCCGGACACGGTCAGGGAGTGTTCGCTCCGTTACGATCACCTCCGGGCCGCCGCGCTTTCCCTCAATGACTCGGCGGAGCTCATCCGGCGCGTAATGGAGGAACGCTATGGAGATTCAGTGGCGTAAGTCGACGTACAGCGGCGACCAGGGAGGCCAGTGCCTCGAGATCGCCGAAGCGCCCACCACCATCGCAATACGCGACTCCAAGAACCCGGCGGGACCGATCCTCACCCTCGACCCCGCCACGTTCTCCACCTTCATCAACTGGACGACGGCGACTACAGCCGCTGAATGATCGTGCCGGTGGCCAAACCGCCCCCCGCACACATGGTGATCAGCGCGAACTCCTTGTCCGTGCGCTCCAGTTCATGAAGTGCCGTCGTGATGAGCCGGGCCCCGGTGGCTCCCACCGGGTGCCCGAGCGCGATCGCGCCACCGTTCACGTTCACCTTCTCCAGGTCCTGCTCGAAGACCTGCGCCCAGCTCAGCACCACGGACGCGAACGCCTCGTTGATCTCGACCAGGTCGATGTCCTTCAGGGACATCCCGGCCTTGCCCAGCACGGCCTTGGTCGCGTCGATCGGTCCGTCGAGGTGGAAGTGCGGGTCCGCCCCCACCAGCGCCTGAGCCACGATCCGGGCCCGGGGTCGCAACTTCAGCGCCCTGGCCATCCGTTTCGACGCCCACATGATCGCCGCCGCCCCGTCGGAGATCTGCGACGAGTTGCCGGCCGTATGCACCGCCGTAGGCATGATCGGCTTCAGGGAGGCCAGCGCCTCCGCCGACGTGTCGCGCAGACCCTCGTCCCTGTCGACCAGGCGCCACATGCCCTGCCCGGCGTGCTGCTCCTCCTCCGTCGTCGGGACCTGGACGGCGAAGGTCTCTCGTTTGAAGCGTTCCTCCGCCCAGGCGTGGGCGGCCCGTTCCTGGGAGGCGAGGCCCAGCGCGTCGACGTTCTCGCGGGTGAGGCCACGATGGCGGGCGATCCGCTCGGCCGCCTCGAACTGGTTCGGCAGGTCCACGTTCCACTCGTCGGGGAACGGCTTGCCGGGCCCGTGCTTCGAGCCCGACCCCAGCGGCACCCGGGACATCGACTCGACCCCGCACGAGATGCCGACGTCGATCACGCCGGTGGCGACCATGTTGGCCAGCATGTGCGAGGCCTGCTGCGACGACCCGCACTGCGCATCGACGGTCGTCGCGGCCGTCTCGTACGGCAGCCCCATCGTGAGCCAGGCCGTGCGCGCGGGGTTCATGGACTGCTCGCCGGCGTGGGTGACCGTACCGCCGACGATCTGTTCGACGCAGTCGGCGGGGATGCCGGTGCGGCCCAGGAGTTCGCGGTAGGTCTCGCCCAGCAGGTAGGCGGGGTGCAGATGGGCGAGCGCGCCGCCGCGCTTGCCGATCGGGGTGCGTACGGCTTCGACGATCACGGGTTCGGCAGCCATGGGTGCGGGTCCTCTCCGGGAGGCTACGCGGAACTAGTACGCGTTCTAGTTCTGTCAGCAGTGTGCTGACGGTCACTCCGTGACCGCAAGGGTCGTGCGGGCAATTGAGGGGTCCATGCCTCTTGCTAGTTGTAGAACCCGTTACTACCGTCACCGCAACTCCGCACAACTGATGGGCCGTCAGAACAAGAGTCGGTACGAGTGGTGGGAGCCGCCCATGCCCTGTCCCGCGCTGCCCGACGGGTTCGACTTCACCGACCCGGACCTGCTGCATCAACGCGTGCCTCTGCCGGAGTTCGCCGAGCTGCGCCGGGTCGAGCCGGTCTGCTGGGTGCCGCAGCCGGCCGGTCTCGCCGGCTTCCAGGACGAGGGGTACTGGGCCGTCACCCGGCACGCCGACGTCAAGTACGTCTCCACGCACCCGGAGTTGTTCTCGTCGTACCTCAACACGGCGATCATCCGCTTCAACGAGCACATCGACCGGGACTCCATCGACGCCCAGCGGTTCATCCTGCTCAACATGGACCCGCCGGAGCACACCCGGGTCCGGCAGATCGTGCAGCGCGGGTTCACGCCCCGGGCGATCCGCGCGCTGGAGGAGCGGCTGCGGGCCCGCGCCCTCGCGATCGTCGCGAACGCCCGCACGCACACCGGGCCCTTCGACTTCGTCACCCAGGTCGCCTGCGAACTGCCCCTCCAGGCGATAGCGGAGCTGATGGGCGTCCCGCAGGAGGACCGGGACAAGATCTTCGACTGGTCCAACAAGATGATCGCGTACGACGATCCCGAGTACGCCATCACCGAGGAGGTCGGCGCCGAGTCGGCCACGGAGATCATCGCCTACGCGATGAACATGGCCGCCGACCGCAAGCAGTGCCCCGCCCATGACATCGTCACGCAACTGGTCGCGGCGGAGAACGAGGGCAACCTCAACTCGGACGAGTTCGGCTTCTTCGTGCTGATGCTGGCCGTCGCGGGCAACGAGACCACCCGCAACGCCATCACCCACGGCATGCACGCCTTCCTCACCCATCCCGAGCAGTGGGAGCTGTACAAGAGGGAGCGCCCGTCGACGACGGCGGAGGAGATCGTGCGCTGGGCGACCCCGGTCGCCGCCTTCCAGCGCACCGCCACACAGGACACCGAGCTGGGCGGCAAGCGGATCCGCAAGGGTGACCGCGTCGGCCTGTTCTACGCCTCCGCCAACCACGACCCGGAGGCCTTCGACGAGCCGGACGACTTCGACATCACCCGCGATCCCAACCCGCACCTCGGGTTCGGCGGGGGCGGCCCGCACTACTGCCTGGGCAAGTCCCTCGCGGTGCTGGAGATCGACCTCATCTTCAACGCCATCGCCGACGCCATGCCGGGGCTGCGGCTGGTCGACGATCCGCGTCGGCTGCGCTCGGCGTGGATCAACGGTGTGAAGGAACTCCGCGTCAGTACGGGCGGCTGAGTGGGGCGAAGGCGACGGCCCCGGGGATCGGGGGGCCGCCGCCTTCGGTCTTGGGGGGGTGGGTCCGGCTCAGTACGAGTGGTGGGACTGCCAGTGGTCCCAGGCGCCGCAGGCGCTGCCGTAGCGGTCCTTCATGTAGTCCAGGCCCCACTCGATCTGGGTGGCCGCGTTGGTCTTCCAGTCGGATCCGGCCGAGGCCATCTTGCCGCCCGGCAGGGCCTGGACCAGGCCGTAGGCCCCGCTGGAGGCGTTCCGGGCGTTCACGTCCCAGTCGCTCTCGTGCTCGACGATCTCGGAGAAGCACTGGTACTGGGCGTCGTCGCCGATCATCTTCTTCGCGACCGCCTTGGCCGAGGAGGGCCCCGTCGTCGCGCCCTGGGCGGGCG
>NZ_JBHUQX010000165.1:0-18925 GCF_042674225.1 Streptomyces sp. NPDC056948 | reverse complement strand
CGTCGAGTCCGCGAAGGTAAGGCCGGAGGCGTCCAGGATCACCTTCGGATGCTTCCTGGCCGCGGTCGTCAATGCGTCTGCCAAAGGCGTGATCGAGTGCATGTCGAAGGCGCCTTGGGCGGTGACGACCCAGGCCCCGTGCCGTTCGTATTGACGCACCGCAGGCTCTTGCGAAGCATGCTCGGCGGCCTGTTCCGGCAACGGCTTCCCGCTGGTGTTGCTCATGAGCTTCGGCATGACGGCCTCGTCCGAGGGCACGTTGAGGCTCCTTCCGCGGCTCTCCCTCACGGGAGCACGTCATTCGTTACCTGAAAAGTATGTCATGTATCTGTGTTCGGACAACAGCCTCGTAAAATGCCGAGCATGGTTGGAGTGCCCGAATCACACACCGGATGGACGTTCATCACCAGCCACGCACGCGTGCTGGCAGCCATCGCCGACAATCCGAACGTCCGAGTCCGTGACATCGCCGCCCACTGCCGGCTCACCGAGCGCGCCGTCGCGCGGATCATCGCCGACCTTGAGCAGGACGGCTACCTCTCCCACACCCGCGACGGGCGCACGAACACCTACCGCATCGAACCGGACAAGGTACTGCGCCACCCGGCCGAAGCCGGCCTTGCCGTGGCTGCCCTGCTGTCCCTGCTCGTGCAGGACGAGACCGAACGCATCAGCAAGCCGGTCGCTCAGCAGTAACACTTGGTGAACGCCAAGGCCGCGAGGCAAGGGTGAAGCGCTCCACCGGCTCTCCCCGAGCGGGTAGGCAGGCTCCTGAACTGCCCGAGCCTCGGTACACAGCACACAGGAGACCGGACCGCGACCGCTGACAGGGCGAACCGGTCAGCAGGCCGGTGCGAAGCACGCGCCGGCCTCAGCCGTGCTCGCTTGCCGCGGCTTCGTCGACGCCGTGCTTGAGCACGTCGCAGGTGTACTGGAACTCATCCGTCAGCCGGGCGGCCTCGGCCATGAGGATGCCGTACGGCTGGGCGGGATCGCTGAGCGGGAGGGAGCCGGCGCGGGCTTCGTCCTCCAGCCGGTCGCGGCATTGCTGAGCCTGCCCGGCGGCTTCACACAACTGCTGGGCCTGGTCCTGCAGATGGTCTTCGTCGACCTGGCTGAGCAGCTCGGCGATGTGGGCGAGGGAGGCCAGGAAGTCGCCGTAGGAGCGGGCGAAGTCGACGTAGCCCCGGCCGGCGTCGGCGGCGTGCCATTGGTCGAGGCTCCGGGTCATGGAAGCCACCTGCTGGGAGACGCGTTCCAGGGCGTTGACGACGGCCTGGTAGCCGTCGAAGGACGTGCGGTGGCGATGACGGCGCCACAGGCGCCGGGGGTTGTAGAAGGTGCTCTCCCAAGCGGTGTGAACCGAGGACTGGGCCTGCTGCACGATCGGTGCCAGGTGGGAGGCGCGCCGGCGCCAGTGCCGGGTGCGTTCCTCTTCCAGCTTCCCTTCGCGAAGGGCCGGGTACATGTCGCCGACCAGGTCGCACAGCGAGTGGGCGAGAGTGTGGACGCCGTACTCGGCGCTGCGGTAGCGCAGGGGAGGCAGCACCAGCGTGTTCACCACGACGCCGACGCCGCAGCCGATCAGCACGAGCACGATGATCTGCCCGAGCTGGGACCAGCGCTGTGCATCGCTGGTGGCCGCCACGTAGGTGGAGAAGGCGAAGAACGCCGCGGTGGCGACCTGGGGGCCCTGGGAGCCCAAGGGCCGCCACCGTCCGATGGCCAGGGCCGCCAGCGTCACCAGCACGAACGTGAGCAGGTGAGGGCCGGCCAGCAGGCCCAGCACACCCTGCAGTCCCACGCCCACGACGACCGCACCGACGTAGCGCAGGGCCTGCACCAGTGACTGGTACACGGTGACCTGCATGATCAGCACCGCGGAGAACGGCGCGAACGCCGGCGACTGCGCGGCCATGACATCGCGCGCGATCACCCATGAGACGGCGGCCGCGAGGGTGCTCTTGCCGATGAGGGCCAGAGTGTGCCGCTCGTGCCCATCCGAAGCGGCCCGGCCGAACCACCGCCTCACCCGGTCCAGCCGACTCTGGGATGCCGCCTGTAGACGCTGCGCTCCTGCAGCGACTTCGCCCATCTTCTCTCCCGTTCTCGCTCCGCCATTGCTGCCGGGCCACGGGGTACCCCGAGCGGGCCCCGGCAGACTGAAGCAGTGCCGGACCGTGGAGTACGACTTTCCCGATGAGGGACGTCGCCGCGCTGCGGGAGAAGGTACGCGACCTCAGCATCGCTCCAGCGGACGGTCTGGGCGGAACAATCGCTGCCCGCGGGGCCGTCTGCCTGAGCCGGGGCCCATCGCGTGTCGACGATGCCGCCCGTCACGGCGATGACCTCACCGACCGTGTAGCCGGAGTCGGCGTCGGCCGGCGGGCTGTTCAAGCAGGTCTGGAAGCGGCTCGGGCGCGAAGAGGACGCCCCCGACGCAACCGACGAGGTACGCGCCTGGCGTGAGGTCATACTGGCAGCCGTCCTGCAAGGAGCGATCTTCGCCGGTGTCAAAGCCGCCGTCGACCGCGGCGGCGCCGCCGCAACCCGCCGTCTGACCGGCACCTGGCCCGGCTGACCCGCTCCCCGGCGTCCGCCTCCGCACCCGGCCTGCCTCATCCAGCCCGAGCGGATGCACTCCGCTCGGATCATCAACACGTGGGCTGTAACGGGGCTCGCTGTCCGCATTCCACGAGAGCTGCACCGTGTGTCAGATCGGGTACAAGGCCTCGCGGCACGGCGCGGTCCGGATTCGCATCCACGGACACTCCGCTCGCAAGAACGTCCCCCGGCACGGCCCGATCACGTCGTGGCCGGTCCCGAGTCGCCGGTCGACAGGGCCTGTTCCGCCCAGATGGTCTTCCCGCGGCGCGCGTGGCGGGTGCCCCATCTCCGGCTGAGCTGGGCTACCAGGAGCAGGCCGCGTCCGCCTTCGTCGTAGGTGAGGGCTCGGCGGAGGTGCGGTGCGGTGCTGCTGGAGTCGGACACCTCGCAGATCAGGTGGCGGTCCAGGATCAGGCGCAGTTCGATGGGCGGCTCGGCATGGCGGATGGCATTGGTGATCAGTTCGCTGACCACGAGTTCGGTGACGAACGCGTCCTCTTCCAGGTTCCACTCCTGCAACTGCCGGGTGACGCTGCGCCGGACCCCGGCGACCTCGGACGGTTCCGGAGGTACGTCCCAGGTGGCCACATGGCCCGAATCCAGGGCCTTCGTCCGGGCCAGCAGCAGCGCCACGTCGTCGGCCGCGCGGTCCGGGAGCAGGGCCTGCAGCACGTCGTCGCAGGTGCTCTCCAACGAGGATCCCGCTCGGGCCAGCGTCTTGAGCAGGTCGTCGACCCCCTGGTCGATGTCCCGCCCGCGCGCCTCGACGAGACCGTCGGTGTACAGCGCGAGCAGGCTGCCTTCGGGCAGCTCGATCTCGGTCGCCTCGAACGGCAGGCCGCCCAGCCCCAGGGGCGGCCCGGCGGGAAGATCGAGCAGAAACGGTTCGCTGCCGGGGATGAGCAGCGCCGGCGCCGGATGGCCCGCGCGCGCCACGCAGCAGCGTCGGCTGACCGGGTCGTAGACGGCGTAGAGGCAGGTGGCGCCGACGTCGGCGGTGGCGCTGCCGGGGGCGTCGTCCTCGCCCTCGGCCGAGAGCCGGTCCACCAGATCGTCCAGGTGCGTCATGAGCTCGTCGGGCGGGAGGTCGACGTCCGCAAGGGTGCGCACGGTCGCGCGCAGCCGCCCCATGGAGGCCGAGGCCTGGATCCCGTGCCCTACGACGTCGCCGACGACGAGGCCCACCCGGGCGCCGGAAAGCGGGATGACGTCGAACCAGTCGCCGCCCACACCGGCCTGCGCGCTGGCCGGCAGATAGCGCGAGGCGGTCTCGACCGCGGGCTGCCGGGGATGTCCCTGCGGCAGCAGGCTGCTCTGCAGGGTCAGCGCCGTGGTGCGCTCCCGGGTGAAGCGGCGGGCGTTGTCGATGCTCAGAGCGGCACGGGCGGTGATCTCCTGCCCCAGGAGCAGGTCGTCCTCCGTGAAGGGTTCCGGACTCCGGTGCCGGGTGAAGGTGGCCACGCCGAGCGTGATGCCGCGGGCCCGCATCGGCACCGCCAGGACCGAGTGGAAGCCGAAGCGTCGTACCCGTTCCGCCCGCTCCGGGGCCTGGCTCTCCCACTTGGCCACCCCGGCCGGGGTCACCTCGTGGATCAGGGGTTGTCCCGAGGCGAGGACCTCGGCCGCCGGCGACACATTCGGGTAGACGGCGACCGTACCCAGCTCCACCACGGCTTCGGGGCAGCCCGGAAGCACCGACTGGTTGGCCACCCGGCGCAGCATGACCGGACTGGGCAGGGTCATGGCGCGCAGTTCCTGGTCGTCCTCGATGTCGGGGAGCAGGTCCACGGTGACGAAGTCCGCAAGCTGCCCGACGGCGACGTCGGCCAGTTCCTGAGCGGTCTGGGTCAGGTCGAGGGTGG
Organism: Streptomyces sp. NPDC056948; assembly: GCF_042674225.1. Lineage (NCBI taxonomy): Bacteria > Bacillati > Actinomycetota > Actinomycetes > Kitasatosporales > Streptomycetaceae > Streptomyces > Streptomyces sp. NPDC056948. Next base: position 14,456 of record NZ_JBHUQX010000165.1, on the reverse strand, counting down.
TGCCGATGCGGACCCCGGCCTCGGCGACCAGGGCGAGGCGCTGCCGGGCCAGGTGCTCCTCGGTCATGTTGTGGGCGGACAGGAGGACGCCCTGAACCATGCCGCCGGGGTCGTTGACCGGCGCCAGCGTCACCGTCCACAGACTCTCCCGCCGGTCGCCGGAGAGTCGCAGGGCGGCCCGCAGGTGCTGTCGTTCGCCGGTCACCAGGACCCGCCGCATCAGGTGCTCGGTGCGGTCGCTCTCCGCGTCGAGGACGATCTCCGACACCCGTAGCCCGCGCATCTCGGCTTCGGACAGGCCCATCACGCGTTCCATGTCCGTATTGGCCCGCAGCAGCCGCAGCCGTGTGTCGTAGAGCGCCGTGGTGCACGGGGACTGGGTGAGTGACCACCCGAGCAGGCTGTCCTCGTCGAGCTCCGTGCGGGAGCGGGCGACCGGCGAGACGAGAAGCCACTCATGGCCGTGGCCGTCGCCGGAGGGGTCCCGCTCACGGCGATGGGCCAGCAGACTCACCCGGACGAGGCGGCCGTCCCTGTGGCGGAGGTCCACCGAGCCGTTCCACCGGCGTAGTCCCGTGAGGGAGCGCAGCGTGCCGGTGGGCGGCTCGTCGGCGAGCAACACGGTCGCGGAACGGCCCGTGACCTCCGGCTCCCGGTACCCCAGCAGCCGTCGTGCGCCTTCGCTCCACCCGGTCAGCCTGCCGTGGGCGTCCACGACCGCCCTGGCCGTTGCCGCCTCGCCGTCGGACTTCACCCGCTCCGCCCCCGGCTCGTCCCCGGTGATTCCCGGTTGCGTCATCGCGCCATCCTGCACAAAACAGCACCGGACCCTGATCGCTATGCACGGTATTGAGTGCAAACCAGGATAATTGAGTATTCATCCGTGGTCACCAGCTCAGCGGATCTCCGCGCTCACCGCCGCCGTGCCGATCATGTGGCTCGGGGAAGCCCTAAGGGACTGTAAGGACTTGGCTCCCGACATTGAGCGGCCCTGTCAGCGCCGTCGACTCTGTGTGCTTCCGGGCCGCAGACAAGGGAGTTCCGATGGCCACACAGACCACAGCCGAGCGTGCGCGAAAGCCGCGTCGTGGCGAACGCAGAGTCGTCAGCAACATCGTGCGCGGATCGATCGGCAACCTGATCGAGTGGTACGACTGGTACGCGTACACCGCCTTCAGCGTCTATTTCGCGTCCGTCTTCTTTCCCTCCGGCGACCAGACCGCGCAGCTTCTGAACACCGCCGCGGTGTTCGCCGTCGGCTTCCTGATGCGGCCGATCGGCGGCTGGATCCTGGGCCGCTACGCCGACCGCCGTGGCCGCCGCGCGGCGCTGACGCTGTCGGTGACGCTGATGGCGGCCGGTTCGCTGATCGTCGCGCTGACCCCGTCGTACGGCTCGATCGGGGTCGCCGCGCCGATCCTCCTGGTCATGGCCCGGCTGTTGCAGGGGCTGTCGGTGGGAGGTGAGTACTCGACCTCCGCCACCTATATGTCCGAGGTGGCCACGCCCGGCCGCCGCGGCTATTACTCGAGCTTCCAGTACGTCACGCTCATCGCCGGCCAGCTCACGGCGCTCGGCCTGCAGATCGTGCTGCAGCAGGTGCTCAGCCCCGAGCAGATGGGGTCCTGGGGCTGGCGGATCGCGTTCGTCGTGGGTGCCGCGGGGGCCGTGATCGTGCTGTGGCTGCGGCGCGGCATGGACGAGTCCGAGAGCTTCGAGCGCGCCGCGTCGGAAGGTGACAAGGAGCAGGACGGCCCGGCCCGGGGCAGCCTGCGGCTGCTGCTGTCCTACCCGCGCCAGTGCCTGGTCGTCGTGGGCCTGACCATGGGCGGCACGCTGTTCTTCTACACGTACACGACCTACCTGCAGAAGTTCATGGTCAACACCAGCGGCATCGAAAAGCCGACGGCCGCCTGGATCAACTTCTTCGCGCTGCTCGTGTTCGTCCTGCTCCAGCCGGTGATGGGGCTGCTCTCCGACCGGGTGGGGCGGCGTCCGCTGCTGATCGCGTTCGGGGCGCTGGGCACCGTGGTGGTGGTGCCCTCGCTCACCCTGCTGTCGCACACCAGCGACCCCGTGTACGCGTTCCTGCTCATGGTCGGGCCGCTGGCCGTCAGCTCCCTGTACACCTCGATCAGCGCGGTGGTGAAGGCCGAGCTGTTCCCGACCTCGATCCGGGCGCTCGGCGTCGGCCTGCCGTACGCGCTGACCGTGGCCGTGTTCGGAGGGACCGCCGAGTACATCGCCCTCTGGTTCAAGAAGGCCGGACACGAGAACTGGTACTTCTACTACGTGACCGCCTGTGTCCTGATCTCGCTGCTCGTCTACATTCGGATGCGCGAGACCTCCGACGCGTCGCCGCTGGACGAGGACGTTTCCCGGTCTCGCGACTGACGAGGCGGGAAGGGAGGCAGCGGTGCGGGTGCTGCTGGCCGAGGACGACGACGGTGTGGCGGGCGCGCTGACCGAGGCCCTGTACGACAACGGCCACACGCCGGCCAGGGTGAAGCGCGGCGAGGACGCCCTCGCCCGCCACCGGCAGGCGGACCTGCTGCTGCTCGACCTCGGCCTGCCCGACCTGGACGGTCTGGAGGTGCTGCGCAAGCTGCGCGCGGTCAGCCCCCTGCCGGTGGTGGTGCTGACCGCGCGGGGCGACGAACGGTCGGTGGTGCGCGGCCTGCGGCTGGGCGCCGACGACTACCTGGTCAAGCCGGTCCGGCTGGCCGAGCTGCTGGCCCGCATCGACGCGGTCGCCCGGCGGGCCGCGGCGCCCTCGGCTCAGGCGCCGCGCACGGTGCGTGCCGGGGACGTCGAGGTCGACCTGGACGCCCGCCGGGTGCTGGTCGGCGGCGCGGAGGTGCGGCTGACCACCAAGGAGTTCGAGGTCCTCGCCGCGCTGGCGGCCCGGGCCGGCACGGCGGTCAGCCGCCAGCAGCTCATGGACGAGGTGTGGGGCGACGCCTTCCTCGCCGTGTCCCGCTCGCTCGATGTGCACCTCACCCAGGTGCGGGCCAAGCTCGGCCGCCCCGAGGTGCTGACCACCATCCGCGGCTTCGGCTACCGCTTCGGCGACTGAGCCGGTTCTCACGGCAGGCCCTGTTCATGCGCACCCGTGTCCTCACCGTGGTCCTGGCCTTCGCGGTCCTCGCCGTGGCCGGCTTCGCCGTCCCGTTGCTGGCCGTCACCTCGGCGCAGCGCACCCAGCAGCTCGTCGCGGCGCGCACCGCCGACCTCGACCGTTTCGCCGGGCTGGCCGAGCAGGCCGCCGAGAGCGACGACACCGGCGCGCTCACCGCCGACGTGCGGCGCTACACCGAGCTGTACGGCGAGGCCGTCGTGGTCGTCGACGCCCGCCGCGCCCCGGTGGTGCAGACGGGCGGCCTGCGCGCCGCAGACCCGGCCGTCGCCCGGCTCGTCGACGCGGCGCTGCGCAACCAGCCCGTCTCGCCCGGAGGGACGCTGCGGCCCTGGTCCCGGGCCGACCGGCTGCTCGCCCGTCCCGTGGGCACCGGCACCAGGGTGTCGGGCGCCGTGGTGCTGCGCGCCTCGGTGCGGGTCGCAGCGGACGACATCGCCCTGCGCTGGACGCTCGTGCTGGCCGGCGCCGGTCTGTTCGCCGTGGCCTGTGTGCTGCTCGCCCGCCGGGCCACGCAGTGGGTCGTACGGCCGCTGCACCGCCTCGACCGCGCGGTCGGCACCCTGGCCGCCGGGCTGCCGCCCGAGCACGCGCGGGCCGGCGGCCCGCCGGAGCTGCGGGAGCTGGCCACCGGCTTCAACCGCATGGCCGACGGGGTCACCACCGCGCTGGAACAGCAGCGCCGGCTCGTCGCCGACACCTCGCACCAGCTTCGCAACCCCCTGGCCGCCCTGCGGCTGCGCATCGACTCGCTCCAGCCCCACCTGCGCACCTCCGCCACCCGCACCTACACCGGCGTGACGGCCGAGCTCGAACGCATGGAGCACCTCCTCGACGACCTGCTGACCTTGGCGAACGCCGAGCACCGCGCCGGCGAACTGGCCGTGACGGACGCCCGGGAGTCGTGCTGCGACGCGACGGCGGTCGCCGCGGCCCAGGCCCGGCTGTGGCAGCCGGTGGCCGAACAGGCCGGAGTCCACCTGGAGTTCGTCCCCGGCCCCGCCGTCCTCATGGCCTGCTCGGAGGGAGAGCTGGCCCAGGTGGCCGACATCCTCTTCGACAACGCGATCAAGTACGCGGGGAACGGCGCCCGCGTGGAGGCACGCTGCCTCACCGAGGGCCCGGACGCGGTGCTCGAGGTGCAGGACGACGGGCCGGGCCTCGCGACCGGCGAACTCCCCCGGGCGGGCACCCGCTTCTGGCGCTCGGAACGTCATCGCGAGGTACGCGGCAGCGGCCTCGGTCTGGCGATCGCCGAGCGACTGGTGGCCGGTCACGCCGGACAGGTCGAGTTCACGGCGGCCGAACCGCACGGTCTGCGCGTCCGGATCGTGCTCCCGAAGGGGCGCACGGCATGACCGGCTCCGCCAACCCCATGGGCCGCCGCACCGCCCTGCGCGCCGCACTCGGCGTGGCGGGCACCGGCCTGCTCGCGGGCTCCGCGGCGGCCGACGCACGGCACGCGGACCGCGGACCGGAGGGAGAGCTGCGGATCGCGACCGGCGAGACCGACGGTTTCTACACGGCCTTCGGCCGACTGCTCGCCGCCCAGGTCACGGCCGTCTACCCGCGGCTGTCCTGCGAGGTGGTCACCAGCGAGGGCAGCGTGGACAACGTACGGCTGCTCCAGGCCCGCCGGGCCGACGTGGCACCGGCCCTCTCGGACATCGCGTGGGCGGCGTACAGCGGCACCGCACCGTTCGACCGCCGCGTCCCGCTGCGAGCGATCGGCCGGGTCTACGAGAACTACGTGCAACTGGCCGTGCGCTCCGACGCCCTCATCCACACGGTGACCGACCTGGCGGGCCGCACCGTCTCGCTGGGCGCGGCCGCGTCCGGTGGTGCGGTGCTCGGCGACCGGCTGCTGCGTGTCGCGGGCCTGACCCCCGGCACCGACGTTCAGGTCCGGCATCTGCTGATGCCGGAGGCGGCCCGCGCGATGCGGGCCGGAACGATCGACGCCCTGCTGGTCGCCGGGGGCGTCCCGCTCCCCGTGCTGTCCGGGCTCGACACGGATCCCGGCATCCGGCTGCTGCCCCTGTCCGGCCTGCTGCCCCGGCTGCGCGCCGGCCTCGGCCCGGCAGGGTCGGGCCTGGAGGCGGTGTCGGTGCCGGCCGGGGCGTACCGGAAGACCCCCGAGGTCCCCACCATCGGCGTCGCCAACCTCCTGCTCTGCCGCCCTGACCTCCCTGCCCCCGTCGCCGCCGCCCTCACCCACGTCCTGGTCCGCCGGGCCGCCCGCCTCGTCCCCGCCCCGGCCCTCGGCACCCAGTTCCTCGACGCCCGCAGCCTGATCTCCACGGGCGCCGTACCCCTGCATCCCGGGGCGGTCGCCGCCTACCGCGAACTGCACGGCTAGCGACGCCGCTTCGCTTCTGTCCCTCAGCAGCCGCGCGCGGGCTAGGATCTTTGCCATGGCCCTGACCATGAACGACGTGGACCGGTTCGAAGCTGCCAGGCCCCGCCTGGAGGCCATCGCCTACCGTCTCCTCGGTTCCGCGAGCGAGGCCGAGGACGCCGTGCAGGAGACCTTCCTGCGCTGGCAGGCCGCCGGCAGCGACCACATCGAGGTCCCCGAGGCCTGGCTGACGAAGGTGCTCACCAACCTGTGCCTCAACCAGCTCACCTCGGCCCGCGCGCGGCGCGAGACCTACGTGGGCCAGTGGCTCCCCGAGCCGGTGCTCGCCGGGGACCCCATGCTCGGCCCGGCCGACACCGCCGAACAGCGCGAATCGCTCTCGTACGCGGTCCTCGCCCTGCTGGAGCGCCTCTCCCCCAATGAGCGGGCGGTGTACGTGCTGCGGGAGGCGTTCGGCTACCCGCACCGGGAGATCGCCGAGATCCTCGACATCACCGAGGCCGCAGGCCAGCAGATCTTCCACCGCGCCAAGAAGCATGTCGCGGACGGCAGGGCCCGCACCGAGGTCGACGAGGCCGCCGCCCGGCGGGTCGTCGACGAGTTCCTCGCGGCCGCCACCAGCGGCCGGACCGAGCCGCTCGTGCGGCTGCTCACCCAGGACGCCATCGCGGTCGGCGACGGTGGCGGAAAGGTCCCGGCCCGCGCCAGGGCGTTCGAGGGTGCCCTCGCGGTCGCGAAGTTCATGCGGGGGCTGTTCAAGCCCGGCAAGGCGAAGCGCGACCTGGTCGGCGGCTCGCCCGACGTCTACGCCACGACCGCCAACGGTGGGCCCGCCCTCGTGGTGGTCCTCGACGGCCGGGTCATCGGCGTGATGTGTCTGGAGATCACCGCCGAGGGCATCGCCGGGTTCCGCAACCAGGTCAACCCCGACAAGCTCGAGCGCGCGACCAGGCGGTGGGCGGCCACCGACCACGGAGATCCCCTGCTCACGGTCTTCTGACACTGCCGATGACGATGTGACGTGCTTCACACCACGTTCCTGTCAGGAAACGGCGGGCCGCCCGGTTCAAGGGGCAAGTCCCGCTCGAGACAGGAGTCCGAAATGCAGCACCGCATCGTCGTCCTCGGAGCCGGCTACACCGGAGCCATCGCCGCCGGCCGCCTCGCCAGGCGGCTGCACCGCGAAGACGTCGCCATCACCCTCGTCAACGCCGAGCCCGACTTCGTCGAGCGGGTCCGGATGCACCAGCTCGCGGCCGGCCAGGACCTCACGCCCCGGCCCTTCAGCGAGATGTTCGCGGGCACCGGCGTCGAGCTGAAGCTCGCGAAGGTCACCGGCGTCGACGTCGACCGCAGGACCGTCGCCGTCGTCGACGCGAGCGGCCCCGGGGAGCCGGAGACCGAGGAGCTGGAGTACGACACCCTCGTGTACGCCCTCGGCAGCGGCTGGAACGACCAGGGCGTCCCCGGCGTCGCCGAGCACGCCCACCAGATCGCCGGCCGCCCCGGCGCACTGCGGTTGCGCGAGCGCCTGGCCCGCCTGGATGCCGGAGAGTCCGTGGTCGTCGTCGGCGGCGGCCTCACCGGCCTGGAGGCCGCGACCGAGATCGCCGAGGCCCGCCCGGACCTCGACGTCGCCCTGGCCGCCCGCGGCGAACTCGGCGACTGGCTCTCGTCCAAGGGCCGCCGGCACCTGCGGAAGGTCTGCGGCAAGCTCGGCATCACCGTCCACGAGAACTCCTCCGTCACCGGCGTCGGGGCCGACCACGTCACCACCGCCGACGGCGAGACGATTCCCGCCGCCGCCACCGTGTGGACCACCGGCTTCGCCGTCCACCCGATCGCACAGGCCACCACCCTGGACGTCGACGACACCGGGCAGATCCTGGTCGACGGGACCATGCGCTCGGTCTCGCACCCGGACGTGTACGCCGTCGGCGACGCGGCCCTGGCCATGGGCCCCGGCGACAAGCCGCTGCGGATGTCGTGCGCCTCCGGCACCCCCATGGCATGGCAGGCCGCCGACGCCATCGCGGCCCGCCTGACCGGCGGGAAGCTCCCGAACGTGCCGCTGCGCTACTTCAACCAGTGCATCTCGCTGGGCCGCAAGGAAGGCCTGATCCAGTACGTCACCGCCGACGACCGCGCCGTCCGGGCGGCACTGACGGGCCGGTTCGCCGCCGCCTACAAGGAACTGATCTGCAAGGGCGCGGCCTGGGGCGTCGCCAACCCGATGATGGGCCTGCCGAGCCGCCGCCGCCACGTCGTAGCGCAGCCGGCCCGGGCGGGCTCGCCGGTCCGGACAGCGGCCTGACGCGCACGGCGGCTCGACGGCCTCATACCCCGAGGCCGTCGAGCAGCAGGGCGAGCCCTCCCAGGAACTCCTGGTCCGCGCCGATGTTCCGGGCGTCTCGCGCGGTTGCGGTCATGTGGGGGAAGTCGGCGGGCGGCAGTTCGGTGATGGCTGCCGTCCCCGGGCCGGACAGGGGCCCGAGGTGTTCCAGTTGAATCGCCCCGATGACGTAACCGAGCAGGCCGCGCAGGGCGACGACCCGACGCTCGCCCTCGATCCCTGCCTCGGCGAGGACGGCGGTCACCGTCTCCGACCAGCGCAGCACTCCGAGGGAGTGGTGCCGGTGGGTGATGGTCAGGGGGACGACCGCCGGATGGGCGCCCACGGTGTCGCGCAGACGCCGCGCCATGACCTCGATCCGCTCGCGCCATGACGCGTCGGGACCCGGGGGCTCGGTGTCCACGGCGTTCAGTACGAGCTCGACGACGAGCCGTTCGAGCTCCTCGCGGTCGTGCACGTAGCGGTAGAGCCCCATGGTGCTCATGCCGAGCTCCTGGGCGACGGCGCGCATCGACAGCCCGGCGAGCCCGTCGCGGTCGATGACGGCGAGGGCGGCCGAGGCGAGCTGATCGGGGGTGAGGGAACGCGGACGTGGCATGACGGTTGACAGCGTACGGCATACGCCTACGCTGGTAGGCGTATGCCGTACGCCAACGGAGGGAACGTCCATGCGCCTGTCCCGTAGTCCGGTGGAGCCCGGGTCCACCGTGAACGCACGCACTCTCACCGCTGTCTCCGGCGAGGAGGTCGCCGTTCCCGACCCCGACCGGCTGATCCACCTCCAGTTCCGGCGGTTCGCCGGCTGCCCGGTCTGCAACCTGCATCTCCGCTCGGTGATCCGGCGGCACCAGGAGATCGAGGCCGCCGGTGTACGCGAGGTGGTGGTCTTCCACTCGCCCGCCGAGGAACTGTCGCCCCACACGACCGATCTCCCGTTCGCCGTCGTCGCCGACCCCGGCAGGCGGCTGTACACGGAGTTCGGTGTGGAGCGGTCGCCCCGCGCCCTGCTCAGCCCGCGGGCCTGGGGACCGGTCGTCCGGGCGATCCTCAGCGGCGTACGGGAGGTTGCCCGCGGGCGGGAGCACCTGCCTTCGACCAGCCCGCACGGCGGTCGGCTCGGCCTGCCCGCCGACTTCCTCATCGCGCCCGACGGCCGCGTCCTCGCCGCCAAGCACGGCGAGCACGTCTACGACCAGTGGTCGGTCGACGAACTGCTGGAACTGGCTGCCCGCACGCCCCGTACAGATCCGGCGGGCCGGTGACCGAAGGGCGCGTCGTCGCACACCAGGGCGTACGCGGTCACCACCCGGTGAACAGCAGATGGTTGAGCAGCAGCGCGAGCAGAGCCTGCGCGGTGAGCCAGGCACGTGGGCGGGGCAGGAACGCGCACGCCGGGAGGAGCCACCCCGCGAAAGGGAGCCAGATGCGTTCCGTCTCCGCCTTGCTCATCCCGGACAGGTCGGCGACCAGCAGGGCGAGGAGCGCGGCGGACACCAGGAGCGCGAGGCGGGCTTCGGCGGCCCGGTCGGGGGTGTCGGCGCGGCGGTGGAGCAGCACCGCACCCGTCCGGCGCAGGCCCGCCGCCGTCGCCAGGCCCGTGATGAGCACCGTGCAGGCCAGGTTGGCCCACACCCAGTAGCCGTAGGGACGGATGCCGCCCGCGCCCTGGTGGTAGCGCGTGACCAGCAGGTGGTACGCCTCCCACCAGTCGAACCCGGCGAGCGTGAATGCCGTGGGAACGACGGCCAGTCCGGCGAGCAGCGGCACCAGCAGGGCGGGGCGCTCCCGGATCCCGTGCCGGCCGAGCACCAGTACCGCCGCCGCGATCAGCGCGACGAGGGTGAGGCCGTACGACAGGTAGCAGGTCAGTCCGAACAGCAGCCCCGACGCGGCCGCCCACCGGAGCGACCGTCTCGTGACCGCCAGCGCCAGCAGCGCCACCGCCCACGCCGCCACTGCCGCGAAGTACGCGTCGGCCGAAGTGCCCATCCACACGGCGGCCGGTGCCAGGACGAGGTAGGGGGCCGCCCTGCGGGCGAGCGCCTCGCCGGCCAGGACACGGATCGTGACCAGCACGGCGACGCAGGCCGTCGCCCCGGCGGTGACGCACCACATGCCCGCCCAGCCACCGCCCCGCAGCCCGGTCCGGTCCAGCAGGACGAAGGTGAGTGTGGCCGCGGGCGGGTGGCCGGCGACATGGGCGGGCCAGTTGTCGGGGGAGTCGAGAAGGATGTGGTGGGTGAAGTCCCGCAACGCCGCCGGGATGTCGTCGAAACGGTCGATGACCTGGAGGTACTCGTGGCGCGTGGTGAGGCTGCGGGCGATGCCGCGGTGCCATCCGTCGATCAGGGCGAGGGAAAAGATCCACGCCATGGCCGTGCCCCAGGCGGCGGGCAGCAGAGCGCGCCAGGGGAGACGGGCCGCGAGGGTGGGGCCGTAGGCCACGGTGGCGATCGCGACCAGGAGGGCCGCGGGAGTGCCGGGGCCCGCATGCGGGCCCCAGGACGCCAGTAGGGGCGGCCAGTCGACGAACAGGGTGCGGCTGGTGCCCTGGATGTGGCGGCCGATCAATACGGCCGCCGTCACGAGCAGCACGGCGGCCCCGGCGGCGTACAGGTCACGGCGGAGGGAGCGGTTCACAGTCGGAACGCTAGGTCGACCGGGTGGGCGCGTGCCGCTGTCCGGGCCGGACGTCAGGGTTTCGTCATGGGTCGCGCACCCTTTCCCGGGGTGCTCCGGGCCTACCGTCGGGACATGCGAGACGACCCACGGCTTCCTTCCTCACCGGGCTTCTGGCGCAGCCCGCTGCGCGGCCCCTGGTTCACCTCGGTGCTGGGCCTCGTGCTGCTCGTCGGCATCACTGTGCTCTTCGTGACGGGGCTGGTCTCGTACGCCGCCTACAACCCGGGCCTGTCGGCGGTGAACGACAAGACACCGGACAAGGGGATCCTCGGCTTCTACCTGTTCGCCTGGCCTACGCACCCGCACTGGCTGTACCGGCTCAACCAGGGCGTCCACGTCACCCTCGGCGTCACCCTGATCCCCGTGCTGCTGGCCAAGCTCTGGTCCGTGGTGCCGAGGCTGTTCGCACTGCCTCCGGCCCGCTCGCTCGCACACGCCCTGGAGCGGATCTCGCTGCTGCTCCTGGTGGGCGGCGCGCTGTTCGAGTTCGTGACCGGTGTGCTCAACGTGCAGCTCGACTACGTCTTCCCCGGTTCCTTCTACCCGCTGCACTTCTACGGAGCATGGGTGTTCTTCGCCGCCTTCGTCGCCCACGCCCTGCTGAAGACGCCCGCGGCTCTGCGCAATCTGCGGCGCCTTCGAGAGGAGAAGAACGACCTCGTGACGCCGCGTCCCGCCGAGCCGACCGTCTCCCGGCGGGGTGCCCTGTGGTTCGTCGGGGGCGGCTCGCTGCTGCTGTTCGCGACGACGGCCGGGCAGAACTTCGACGGTCCGCTGCGGCGCACCGCCCTCCTCGCACCCCACGGCGGCGGTGAACCCGGCAGCGGCCCGAACGGGTTCCAGATCAACAAGACCGCCGCGTACGCCGGGATCGACGCGGCCGAGACGGGCGAGGACGCGTGGCGGCTCGCCGTGACGGGGCGGACGGGCACCGTCCGCCTCAGCCGTGCCCAGCTCGCCGGACTCTCCCTGCACAGCTCGGCGTTGCCCATCGCCTGTGTGGAGGGCTGGTCGACGTCGGACCAGTGGTGGCGCGGGGTGCGGCTGCGCGACCTCGCGGCGCTCGTCGGGTACGACGACGACCCGCCGGACGTGTTCGTCGAGTCCCTTCAGGCACGCGGCGCCTTCCGTAAGGCCGCCCTGCGCGCCAACCAGGTGGCCGACGCGCGCTCCCTGCTCGCCCTGTACGTCAACGGCGAGGACCTGTCCCCCGACCACGGCTACCCGGCGCGGATCATCGTGCCCGCGGCGCCCGGTGTGCTCAACACCAAGTGGGTGGCCCGGATGACGTTCGGAGAGCTGTGATGCGGCGGCTGCGGATCCCGCTCGGAAGCCCCTTCCAACTCCTCTTGCTCGCCTGCTCGTTCGCGCTCGCCGCCTACGCGGGGGTGCGGCTGCTCGCGGACGACTGGTTCGGTGTGGCCCTGTGGTTCGTCGGTGCGGCACTGCTGCACGACCTCGTGCTGCTGCCGTTGTACGCGGCCCTGGACCGGGCGGTCGTACGAGGGCTCGGTGCGGTCCGCCGCCGGGAACGGACGATGTACGTGCGTGTACCGGCCGCCCTCTCCGCTCTGTTGCTTCTCGTGTGGTTCCCGCTGATCGGCGGCATGGTGGAGGGGCGCTACCGGTCCGCCACCGGCCTGCCGGCGGACGTGTTCCTCGCCCGCTGGCTGCTGATCACCGCCGTCCTCTTCGGCGGCTCGGCGCTGCTGCTGGCGGTGCGCCTGACGCGGGTGCGCAGGGCGGTGAAGCGCCGTCCGCCGGCCGTCCACTGACCGGCCCGCGTCCAGCCGCGGGCGTACCGGAGCAGGGCGGGCGTGCCGAGTCGCGCCCAGGGGAAGGGGTCGCCGGCGCCGTGTGGCTGCGTGAGGTCGACGACCCGTACCTGGGCGCGTTCGTCGATGTCCACCGGGGCGGTCTCGGCGATCAGCAGGCCGCCGGGACACAGGAGTTCGGCCACCCGGTCCAGCAGGGCACGTGGGTCGCCGCCGATGCCGATGTTGCCGTCCATGAGCAGGACGGTGTCCCAGCGGCCCTCGCCGGGCAGCGGCTCGAACACCGAACGCCGCAGCGCCTGGCCTCCGAGCCGCACCGTCCGGTCCACGGCGGCCTCGCTGACGTCGATGCCGAGGACGGCCCGGCCCCGGGCGGCGAGCTCCGCGACCAGCCGCCCGGGCCCGCACCCCACGTCCAGCACGGTCCCCTCGCACCGGTCCAGCACGTCCCGGTCGACGGCGTCGGCCCGGGCACACCAGCGTTCCACCTCCAGCGGCAGCAGCCAGCCGTCGGAGCGGCGCAGGAACAGGGGCCCGTGGCCGGCACGCAGGGCGGCGGCGTAGGGGTCGGCGGCCGCCCAGGCAAGGGCGGTGGCGGGCGCGGTGCTCATCGGGGGACGGCCGGCGCGTACCGGGCCAGCCGTGCGGCGAACCGGCCGTGCGGGGCGAGCGCGGCGACCGCCTCGGCGTCGGCGGCGGTGTCGACGTCCCGCAGCCGGGGCAGGTCCCGTACGCGCAGCCCGGCGTGGACGAGCCGCTCGCGCTGGACCGCTCCGGTCACCGGTGTGGACATCGGGACGCCGCGCAGCAGGGCGGGATCGGGATCGGCCAGCCCGAGGGCCCAGAAACCGCCGTCCTCCGCCGGGCCGAACCAGGCGTCGCCCTCGCCGAAGCCGACGGTGAGCAGTTCGGGCGTCACCTGGGGCGTGTCCATGCCGATGAGCAGGGCCGGTCCGGTACACCGCGCGAAGGCGTCCGCCAGCCGCTCGTCCAGTCCGCCGGCGCACTGCCGTACGACCTCGAAGCCGGCCGGCAGCCAGGGGCCGGGCTCCCCGTCGAGGACGAGGAGCCTGCGGTCGGCCGGGGTCGCCACGACCGCGTCCAAGGTGTCGGCGAGGGACGCCTCGGCGAGGGACGCGGCCTCCTGGGGCGTGAACGGCGGGGTGAGCCTCGTCTTGACCCGACCGGGGCGCGGTTCCTTGGCGATGACGAGGAGTGTGGTCACCGTGCGTCCCTTTCGACGGCCGGAGCCGCGCCCGGCGCTTCGGCCAGGACGCGGCTCATGTCCCGTACGGCCTGCCAGGTGCCGCGCCACGTGCCCGTCACCTTCGAGGCCCCGGTGCGCGGCAGATACGGCACGTCGTACTCGGCGATCCGCCAGCCGGCGTCGGCCGCGCGGACCACCATCTGGAGCGGATAGCCGCTGCGCCGGTCGGTGAGGCCGAGAGCGAGCAACGGCTCGCGGCGGGCGGCGCGCAGGGGACCGAGGTCGCGCAGGCGCAGCCCGGTGCGGCGGCGCAGCATCCGCGCGAGCGCGAGGTTGCCGGCACGGGCGTGCGCCGGCCAGGCGCCCCGGCCCCGCGGGCGCCGCCTGCCGAGCACGAGGTCGGCCTCGCCCTCGCGCACTCGGCGCACGAAGGGGACGAGGAGCGACGGGTCGAGGGAGGCGTCGCAGTCGCAGAAGCACACCACGTCGGCGGTGGCGGCGGTCAGCCCGGCGTGGCAGGCCGCGCCGAAGCCCCGGCGCGGCTCGCTCACGACGGTCGCGCCGAACGCGCGGGCGACCTGTGCGGAGCCGTCGGTGGAACCGTTGTCGACGACGAGTGCGCGCCAGCCCGGCGGGATCCGTTCGAGGACCCAGGGCAGGGCCTGGGCCTCGTTCAGGCAGGGCAGCACCACATCGACGTCGGAAGGAGTCGTCGTCACGGTTTCACCCTACGAACACGAATCAGGCATAACGGACTGCCGCTCCTTACGAAACGCGGACGTCGGCGGCCACGAGGCCTCCGGACACGGCATCGTCGGCGGCCCGGTGCCAGGCTGGAGGCATGCAGCAGCCCCATCAGCACGAGGAGACGCCCGACGGGCCCCCGCGGATCCTGGTCGTCGACGACGATCCGACCGTCGCCGAGGTCGTCGCCGGGTATCTGG
>NZ_JBHUQX010000164.1:0-19010 GCF_042674225.1 Streptomyces sp. NPDC056948 | reverse complement strand
GCATGATGCCGGGCGCCCTTCGCCGTGTTCCGTGCGTCAGCCGCGGTTGAGCTCGAACCAGACGACCTTGCCCGTGCTGAGCCGGGTCGCGCCCCAGCGCCGGGCCAGCCGGTTCACCAGGTACAGACCGCGTCCGCCCTCGTCGGTGGCGCGGGCCTGCCGCAGGCGCGGCAACTGCGGGACGTCGTCCCCCACTTCGCAGCGCAGGACATCCGTCCGCAGCAGGCGCACGGTGACCGGCCGGGTCGCGTACCGCACGGCGTTGGTGACGACCTCGCTGACCAGCAGCTCGACGGAGTCGCTGAGTTCCTCGAGGCCCCAGCGCTGCAGCGCGCGCCGGGCCAGCCGGCGGGCCCGGCCGGGGGCGGCGTCCTCCGGCTCCAGGAACCAGTACGCCACGTCGCTGGGCGCGATCCCGTCGAAGCGGGCGGCGAGCAGCGCGATGTCGTCGTCCCGGTCGCCCGGGCCGAGCATGTCGAGCACCTCGTCGCAGAGCGCCTCAAGCGGCGGCGGATGGTCCGGCCCGGTGAGCTGCGCGGTCGCCGCGAGCTTCTCGCGAAGCTGCTCGATGCCGGTCCATACGTCCCTGAGGCGCGACTCCACCAGGCCGTCGGTGTACAGCAGCAGGGTCGCGCCGGCGGGCGCGTCCAGCTCCACCGCCTCGAAGTCGACGCCGCCGACCCCGATGGGGGCACCGGCCGGCACGCGCAGCACCTCGGCGCGGCCGCCCAGGTGGAGCAGGACGGGCGGCGGGTGGCCGGCGTTGGCGATGGTGATGCGGTGCGATACCGGGTCGTAGACGGCGTACAGGCAGGTCGCCATGCGGTCCACGCCGAGGCGCTGGGCCTGTTCGTCGAGGTGGTGCAGCACCTCCTGCGGCGGCAGGTCGAGGCCTGCGAGGGTCTGGGCGGTGGTGCGCAGCTGGCCCATGATCGCGGCCGAGGTCATGGAGTGGCCCATGACGTCACCGACGACCAGGGCGACCCGGCTGCCGGGCAGCGGGATCGCGTCGTACCAGTCGCCGCCGACGCGTGCGGTCTCCGCGGCCGGCAGGTAGCGGGAGGCGAGCCGCACACCGGTGGGGCGCGGCAGCGTCTCGGGCAGCATGGTGCGCTGCAGCTCGTCCGCGATGTACGCCTCGCGTCCGTACAGCACGGCCTTGTCGATGCCCAGGGCGCTGTGCGTGGCGAGCTGGGCGGCCACCAGCAGGTCGTCCGGTTCGAAGGCGACGCGTTCGGGGCGGCGCAGGAACAGGGCGGCACCGATGACCCGGCGCCGGCCGCGCAACGGGGCGAGGATCGCCCGCTGTCCGTCCGGTACGGCGAATTCGCCGCCTTCACCGAGCAGTTCGGGCAGCGCGGCGCGGGCCGCGGGAGCGTCGGTGAAAACCGGGCGCACGCCCCGCAGAACCTCGGCGAGCGCGCTGCCGGGCCGCACCTCGCACAGCTCGGCGCCGACCGTGTCCAGCTCGTCGGGTTCGGGCTGCGTGGCCGGCTGGAAGCCGTTCTCGGTGTCGCGCTCCGCCGGTATCCGGTCGGTGCGGCGCAGCCGCAGCACCAGCGGGCCGGTGGGCCGCTCGTCGCCGACGGGCAGCGGGTCGCGCAGATAGACCAGGATCGCGTCGGAGAAGGTGGGCACGGTGGCCCGGCACAGCCCCATCACGATCTCGTCGAGGTCGATGCCGCGGGCGATCCGCCGGGTGGCGGCGCCGACGAACCGGAGCCGGTCGCCGTCCCGCCGCATCGGCGTGGGCCGGCCGGGCGGCAGGCTCTGGCCGCTGCGGCGCTCCTGCCCCTCGGCATTCGGCGCCGGCCGGTCCTGCTCGTCGGCCGGCTGGACCGGAATGCCCTCGGGGGAGGGGCGCGGCCGCGGGGTCTCGCGCTCGGCGGTCTGCTCGGCACCCGGCTGGGAGTGCTCGGAGGCGGGGTCGCTCACGGTGTCCTTGCCCTTGCCGAACGGCGTGGAGGTGCCCGGTTCCGAGGTGCCCGGCGTGGTGTGCGCCGTCGTGACCGGAACGGTGACGTCGCCGCCTGAGCGGCCCTGTACCGGTAAGGCGCCCGAGCCGGGCGTGCGCGCCGGTGTCGAGGTATGCACGAGCGCCCCGCGGGGGTCCGCGGGGTCGATGCCCGTCTGCGGGCGTTCGAAGGAGGTCGGCTGCTCCGTCACGCGTGTCGAATCCGTCCGTCCGGGGCTGCACGCCAGAGGTGCAGGTGGTCCCGCCGAAACTCCGATACCCGGAATACATGCCCCAGGAACGGAATTCCCGCGTGGTCAGAGGTTGTTTCTGTGCCACCGGCGGACCGTCTGCGACCCTCAGGGGCCTGCTGATGGCCCCTGGGGCCCGTGGAGCAGGCCCTGCCGGTGTTGCCCTCGTACCCCTCGCTCACGTCCTGCCGCCCCTCGGTGACGATCGGTCAAGCCCAGCGCGTGCTCCGGTAGTTGCCGCCGCGCGCCCTTGCGGAGGACGATCCTACGTTTCTTGCCCGGGGGCGCATCAAGGGTCTCATGAGGACACATGCGCGGGCGTACGATCCCAGTCCTCCGGCAGTGACGGTACCGCCCAGGACGGATCCGGGCGCCAGTGCTGCCAGCCTTCTGAAAACGGAGGCCCCCACGCGCGGATCACCTCCACCGCGGCCTGCCCCGCCGTTCGTACCTTTTCCGCCTGTTGGTCGTCCATCAGCCCGTCCCGCCGGGCCTGGGCGAACTCGTCCTCGTCCCGCCAGTGCCAACTGCGGTCCGGATGGACGGAAATATCCAGGAAATGGTCCACGGAGTCCACGCCGCCCTCCCAACGGGCCAGCGGCTCCTCCAGGTTCACGTACCAGTTCTTGAACTGCCAGCCCGGATCCCAGAACAGCCACACCGACCAGGGCTCGCCGGGCCGGGCCAGCTTCAGGACACCCGTACCGAACCACCGGTCGCGCTGCACGGTGCGCGGCTTGGTGTAGCGCGACTCCAGCGGCTCCAGGTGCACGGGGGTGCCGTCGGCGAGCACGGGCTTCACACACTCGGTGCCGGGCGCCAGCCACACGGCGAGCAGGTCGACGTCGTCCCGTACGACGGTGACGGGACGCACGATGTGCAGCTGTGCGCCGCCGTTCTCCCGGTACCGCCACAGGATCCGGCTCCCGGGAGCCCAGAAACCTGCCGCACCACCCGTTTCCACGCGTCTCACCGCTCCACCCTCTGCCATGCACAGATATTAGGTGCCATAGGCATACGACGCTGCGGCGCGTGTCATGGTTCACGCGCCGGGCGTACTCGCTCCTGGAATCGTCACGGGTGCGTCATCCGCAGGACATCCAGTGCCTCGTCGAGCTGCTCCATGGTCAGGTCGCCGCGCTCCACGTACCCGCTGTCCAGGACGACCTGACGGATGGTCTTGCGCTCGGCCAGGGCCTTCTTGGCCACCTTCGCGGCCTCCTCGTACCCGATGTACTTGTTGAGCGGGGTGACGACGGAGGGGGAGGACTCGGCGTACTCCCGCGCCCGCTCCCGGTCGGCGGTGACGCCGTCGACGGTCCGGTCGGCGAGCAGCCGCGAGACGTTGGCGAGCAGCCGGATCGACTCCAGGACGTTCTTCGCGATGACCGGCAGCATGACATTGAGCTCGAAGTTGCCGGCGGCACCCGCCGTGGCCACCGTCGCGTCGTTCCCGACGACCTGGGCCGCCACCATCAGCACGGCCTCCGGAATGACCGGATTCACCTTGCCCGGCATGATCGAGGAGCCGGGCTGGAGGTCGGGCAGGGCGATCTCGGCGAGGCCGGTGCGCGGGCCGGAGGACATCCACCGCAGGTCGTTGGCGATCTTCGTCAGCCCGACCGCGATGGTCCGGAGCTGCCCGCTGGTCTCGACGATGCCGTCCCGGGCGCCCTGTGCCTCGAAGTGGTCACGGGCCTCGGTCAGGGGCAGCCCGGTCGAACGGCCGACCTCCTCGATCACGGCGGCGGAGAAACCGGGCGGGGTGTTGATGCCGGTGCCGACGGCCGTGCCGCCGAGGGGCAGTTCGGCGAGCCGGGGAAGGGAGGCCTCGAGGCGCTCGATGCCGTACCGCACCTGGGCGGCGTACCCGCCGAACTCCTGCCCCAGCGTCACGGGGGTGGCGTCCATCAGATGGGTCCGTCCCGACTTCACGACGTCGGCGAACTCCTCGGCCTTGCGCCCGAGAGCGGCCGAGAGGTGCTCCAGGGCCGGGACGAGATCGCGGATGACGGCGGCGGTGGCGGCGATATGGATCGACGAGGGGAAGACGTCGTTCGACGACTGGGAGGCGTTGACGTGGTCGTTGGGATGCACGCTCCTGCCCAGCCGCTCGGTGGCCAGGGTGGCGATGACCTCGTTGGTGTTCATGTTGGACGAGGTCCCGGACCCGGTCTGGAACACATCGACCGGGAAGTGCTCGTCCCACTTCCCCTCGGCCACCTCGGCGGCGGCCCCCTGGATCGCCTCCGCGATCTCCTTGTCCAGGACCCCCAGCTCGGCGTTGACCTTGGCCGCCGCCCCCTTGATCCGGGCCAGCGCCTCGATGTGCGCCCGCTCGATGCGCTGCCCGGAGACGGGGAAGTTCTCCACCGCCCGCTGGGTCTGGGCCCGCCACTTGGCATGGGCGGGGACGCGCACCTCGCCCATGGAGTCGTGCTCGATGCGGTACTCGGTCCTGTCCTGCTCGTCGGTCATCGACGATCACCTCCACGTGGCACAGCGTCCGCGACGCGACCACTGTTCCCCGTGGAGGCGAACCCTCACCCCTGTTCTCAGGCGAGTCCGGGTCCCCGTACCGGAATGGACGTGAACGTCGGGGCCGGGGCCGGGTCCTGGAAGAAGTCGTTGCCCTTGTCGTCGACGACGATGAACGCCGGGAAGTCCTCGACCTCGATCTTCCAGACGGCCTCCATGCCGAGCTCCTCGTACTCGACGACCTCGACCTTCTTGATGCAGTCCTGGGCGAGGCGGGCGGCCGGGCCGCCGATGGAGCCGAGGTAGAAGCCGCCGTGGCTGTCGCAGGCGTCCGTGACCTGCTTGCTGCGGTTGCCCTTCGCCAGCATCACCTTGGAGCCGCCCGCCGCCTGGAACTGCTCCACGTAGGAGTCCATACGGCCGGCCGTCGTCGGGCCGAAGGAGCCGGACGCGTACCCCTGCGGTGTCTTCGCCGGACCCGCGTAGTACACCGGGTGGTCCTTCAGGTACTGCGGCATCTCCTCGCCCGCGTCCAGCCGCTCCTTGATCTTGGCGTGCGCGATGTCGCGGGCCACGACCAGCGGCCCGGTGAGCGACAGCCGCGTCTTCACCGGGTACTTCGTGAGCTCGGCCAGGATCTCGTCCATCGGCTGGTTCAGGTCGATCTTGACGACGTCACCGTCCGACTCGAGCTGCTCGTCCGTCGTCTCCGGCAGGAACCGCGCCGGGTCCTTCTCGAGCTGCTCCAGGAAGACACCCTCGGCCGTGATCTTCGCGACGGCCTGGCGGTCGGCGGAGCAGGACACCGCGATGGCGACCGGGCAGGACGCCCCGTGCCGCGGCAGCCGCACCACGCGCACGTCGTGGCAGAAGTACTTGCCGCCGAACTGCGCCCCGATCCCGATCTTCTGCGTCAGCTCGAAGACCTTCTGCTCCAGGGCCTCGTCCCGGAAGCCGTGCCCGAGCTCCGACCCCTCCGCCGGGATCTCGTCCAGGTAGTGCGCGGAGGCGTACTTCGCCGTCTTCAGCGCGTACTCGGCGGACGTACCGCCGACCACGATCGCCAGGTGGTACGGCGGGCAGGCGGCCGTACCCAGCGAACGGATCTTCTCCTCCAGGAACTTCATCATGGAGGCCTCGTTCAGAACGGCCTTCGTCTCCTGGTACAGGAACGACTTGTTGGCCGAGCCGCCGCCCTTGGCCATGAAGAGGAACTTGTAGGCGCCGCCGTCGGTCGCGTACAGCTCGATCTGCGCCGGGAGGTTGGAGCCCGTGTTCTTCTCGTCCCACATGGTCAGCGGGGCCATCTGCGAGTACCGCAGGTTCAGGTTCTGGTACGCGTCGTAGATGCCGCGCGAGAGGGCCGCCTCGTCGCCGCCCTCCGTGAGCACGTTCTGCCCGCGCTTGCCCATGACGATCGCCGTGCCGGTGTCCTGGCACATGGGGAGGACGCCCGCGGCCGCGATGTTCGCGTTCTTCAGCAGGTCCAGCGCCACGAACTTGTCGTTGCCTGACGCCTCGGGGTCGTCGATGATGCGGCGCAGCTGCGTGAGGTGGGCCGGGCGCAGGTAGTGCTGGATGTCGTGGATGGCCTCCTCGGCGAGCTTGCGCAGCGCCTCCGGCTCCACCTTGAGGAAGGTCCGCCCGTCCGGCCCCTCGACCGTGGAGACACCCTCGGAGGTCACCAGCCGGTACGGCGTGGTGTCCTCCCCTTGGGGGAGCAGATCGGTGTACGCGAACTCAGGCATCTCGCCCATTCCTCACTCGACAGACGCGACCCGCCTCCTTTGGCGAGCGTCCACCAGCGTAGAACCTGCCGCTGACGGCGAGCTTGTGAGGTAAGGCTCAGTTCGTCACGGTCGGCACGGTCAGGGGGTCGCAAAGGACGCGAGCGAGGGGTGTCGCGATCTATCGTGTTTCGGTACGCTGCTGTCGTGGACCTTCAGAAGCAGACCGCGCCCGCCGGCTCCGAGTTCCGCGCCTCCGACGCCGAGCGCGACCGCATCGCCGACATCCTGCACGACGCCCTCGCCGAGGGCCGTCTCACCGCGGACGAGCACGCCGAGCGGGTCGACGGGGTGCTGCGCGCGAAGACGGTCGGCGAGCTGGAGGTCTTCATACGGGACCTGCCCGCCGCCCACCGCCAGGGCCCGTCCCCCGCCCCGTACCGCCCGACCGCCGGTGCCATTCCCATGGACCCGGACGACAACGTGGTCGCGATCTTCGGCGGTGCCGTCCGCAAGGGCCGCCGGCGCGCGGGCCGCCGTATCCACGCGTACGCGATCTTCGGCAGCGTCGAGATCGACCTCACCGAGGCCCTCTTCGACCATCAGCAGGTCGTGATCAAGTCGTTCGCGGTCTTCGGCAGCGTCGACATCCGCGTCCCGGAGAACGTGTCGCTGCGCGGCATGGGCGGTGGTGTGCTCGGCAGCTTCGAGGTGGACACCCTCGACTCGGGCGAACCGGAGGCCCCGGTCGTCTACGTGGACGGCTGGGCCGTCCTGGGCAGCGTCGAGGCGCGGCCCAAGCGCGGCAAGTTCGTCGCGGACATCCTGGACCGGGTGCAGCGCAAGGTCGACAAGAGTTTGCGCAAGCATCTGGATCATTGACAGTCGCGAATCCGCCCCGGGTTCGGAGCAAAACGGTGCACCGGTGACGCGGCCCCACGGAGCCCGCGAACGGGGCGAATCCAGCGGTTCGGAACTCAGTGCATAGGCGCGCGTACAGCGGGTAGGCCTTGCTGCATCGTCTCTCGCTCGCGAAGCCGTCGTCAGGAGTAGACCGTGCTGCAACCGCCGCATTCGTCCCTGCAGGTAGCTGCCGTTCCGGCCCCGCGGGTGCCAGCGCGAGACAGGGATCAAGACGCCCCGTGGCACACCGAGGCGGTGTGCCGGCGGGACGAAGCAGGCCTGTTCTTCGCTCCCTCCAAAGAACCCACCGCGGCCCGGCTCTCCCGCGAGGAGGCGGCGAAACGGGTCTGCGCCCGCTGTCCGGTGATGGTCGAATGCCGCGAACACGCCCTGCTCCAGCCCGAACCGTACGGCGTCTGGGGCGGCCTCACCGCGGCGGAGCGCCGCGTGGTTCTGGCCCGGCGCCGCCGTCGCGACCTGGAGCTTCAGAAGGCGGCCCGCTCGTCGGACCGCATAGCCGCGGCAGGCTGAGCGACAGAGGAAGAGGGCGCCCCCACCGCACCGGGGGCGCCCTCTCTGTCAGCTCTTTCAGCGGATCCTTCGGGGTGTGGGGCTACTTCCCCTTGTCGAAGTCGATCGCGCTGTACGCCCGCAGCTTGCTCAGCCGGTGTTCAGAATCGATCCTGCGGACCGTGCCCGACCGCGACCGCATCACGATCGAGTCGGTCGTGGCGGTCTCCGCACGGTAGCGAACCCCCCGCAGCAGCTCCCCGTCCGTGATCCCGGTCGCCACGAAGAACACGTTCTCGCCGGTGACCAGGTCCTCCGTGGTCAGCACCCGGTCCAGATCGTGCCCGGCGTCGAGCGCCCGCTGCCGCTCCTCGTCGTCCTTGGGCCACAGCTTGCCCTGGATCGTGCCGCCCAGGCACTTCACGGCGCAGGCCGAGATGATGCCCTCCGGCGTACCGCCGATGCCGAGCAGCAGGTCGACGCCCGTGCCCTCGCGCAGCGCCAGGATCGAGCCGGCCACGTCACCGTCGGAGATCAGCCTGATCCGCGCACCGGCCTCACGGATCTCCTTGATGATGCCCTCGTGCCGCGGCCGGTCCAGGATCACCACCGTGACGTCCTCGGGCGTGGACCGCTTGGCCTTGGCGACCCGGCGGATGTTCACCGACACCGGCGCGTTGATGTCGACGAAGTCGGCCGCCTCGGGGCCGGTGACGAGCTTGTCCATGTAGAAGACCGCCGACGGGTCGAACATGGAACCGCGCTCGGCCGCGGCCAGCACCGCGATCGCGTTCGTCATGCCCTTCGCGGTCAGCGTGGTGCCGTCGATCGGGTCCACGGCGATGTCGCACTCGGGCCCGGTCCCGTCCCCGACGCGCTCCCCGTTGAACAGCATGGGGGCCTCGTCCTTCTCGCCCTCCCCGATGACGACGACGCCGTTCATCGAGACGGTGGAGACGAGGGTCCGCATGGCGCGCACCGCGGCGCCGTCGGCGCCGTTCTTGTCACCGCGTCCCACCCAACGGCCCGCGGCCATCGCCGCTGCCTCGGTCACCCGGACCAGTTCCAGGGCGAGGTTGCGGTCGGGGGCCTCGGAGGGCACATCCAGTTCGGACGGCAAGTGATGATGCTCGGTCATCGGAGCGCACCTTTCTGTACGACGACGGCCGGATGAGGGCTTTGTCGCCTGACTCTATCTCCGAGGCCGCAAAATGAGCAGGGGCCCCCACGGATGAGCGCTCCGGAGACCTGCGACGATAGGGGGCGTGGCAGGCACGAACGGCAAGCAGAAGACGGCACGGGACATGATCCTCTCCATGGGTGTCATCGTCCTCGTGGCGGGCTTTGTGTATCTCTTCATCCCGCATGACGACAGTCCGCGCGACGCCAAGGCGGTCGACTACCGGGTCGAACTGCTCACGGCACGCCGCGCCGCTCCGTACCCCGTGGCCGCGCCCGAGGGCCTGACCGACTCATGGAAGGCCACCTCCGTCCGCTACCAGGGCGACGAGTTCGACGCCTGGCACCTCGGCTTCCACGATCCCGAGGGGGAGTACGTGGCGGTCGAGCAGTCCACTCAGCGTCGCCCCGTCTTCCTCGACGAGGCGACCCAGGGCGCGCAGGAGACCGGGAAGACCGAGAAGATCGCCGGCCGGACGTGGACCCGCTACGAGGGCGGCCGCTACGACGCGCTGGTCCTCGAGGGCACCAAGGGCTCGACGACGGTCGTGACGGGCACCGCGTCGTTCGCGCAGTTGTCGAAGATGGCGGAGTCGCTGCGGACCAAGTGAGCCGCGTACGCGCGTAGGCACGGCGAAGGCCCCCGGCGGAGTGCCGGGGGCCTTGTCCGTGTCGGGAGGGCTCAGACCGTGGTGACGACCTGGTCGAACTCCAGGCGCGGGGAGCGCGGGTGCCAGGCGTCCGGGCCCGGACGGCCGATGTTGACGATCATCAGCGGGGTGTGGTCGTCGTCCAGGAACTCCTTGCGCACGCCCTCGAAGTCGAAGCCGGTCATCGGGCCGGCGGCGAGACCGGCGGCGCGGACGCCGACGATGAAGTACGCGGCCTGGAGGGCGGCGTTCAGGCCGGCGGCGTTCTCACGGACCGGGCGCTCGGTGAAGAAGACGTCCTTGATCTGCGGCGCGGCCGGGAACAGGTGCGGCAGCTCCTCGTGGAACTCGTTGTCCGCGGAGAGGATCGCGACCAGCGGGGCGCCCGCCGTCTTGGCCCGGTTGCCCTCGGCCAGGTGCGGCACGAGGCGCTCGCGGGCCTCGGGGGAGCGGACCAGGGTGATGCGCAGCGGGGTCTGGTTGAAGGCCGTCGGACCGTACTTGACCAGGTCGTAGATCGCCTGCACCTGCTCATCGGTCACCGGCTCGTCGGTGAAGGCGTTGGCGGTGCGGGCCTCACGGAACAGCAGGTCCTGGGCGGCGGGGTCAAGAACGAGGGACATGGATGCACTTTCTCGCGACGGTCGGTCCGGAAGATCGGCTGACGTCTCCGACCGTACGCGAGTGAAGTTCAACGTTCAACTAACCTGAGGGTGTCGTGTGTCACCCCGCATCGACCGGCCCGGTCTACTCGGTGTCCTCGTCCTCCGCGGTCTCCTCGGCCAGCGCCGCGTCCAGTCGCGCCCGCGCCCCGTCCAGCCAGCGCCGGCAGACCTTGGCCAGCTCCTCGCCGCGCTCCCAGAGCGCGAGGGACTCCTCCAGCGTCGTACCGCCCGCCTCCAGGCGCCGGACGACCTCGATCAGTTCGTCCCGCGCCTGCTCGTACCCGAGCGCCTCGTTCATGCCCGGCGCCTCATCAACCTCGCTGGTCATCCACCCACCCTATGTGTCCACTCGTACGGAGAACTCACCCTCGGAGACCCGGGCGCGCAGCGCCTCGCCGGCCTCCACCTCGCCGGGATCGCGGACGGCGTGCCCGTCCGCCTTCTGCAGCACGGCGTACCCGCGCTTCAGGGTCGCGGCGGGGGAGAGGGCCACCACGCGCGCGTGCGTGTGCGTCAGCTCCGAGTCCGCCCGGT
The DNA here is from genome assembly GCF_042674225.1 of Streptomyces sp. NPDC056948. NCBI lineage: Bacteria > Bacillati > Actinomycetota > Actinomycetes > Kitasatosporales > Streptomycetaceae > Streptomyces > Streptomyces sp. NPDC056948. The sequence continues at coordinate 8,159 of NZ_JBHUQX010000164.1, read as the reverse complement.
CGAGCTGGTGCCGCAGACAGCGCCGGCCCCGGTCGAGCAGGTCCGCCACATGGTCGGCGCGCTCGTCGATCATCCGGTGCGGGTCCTCTATCGACGGCCGCGCGAGGGCATGGGCCAGCCCGCGCTCCTCCCGCTCGACCAGCGCCGCCACGCACCGCCGCGCCCGGTCCCGCAGCAGCCGTACGCGCTCGTACTCCTCGCCGACGTCCGGTACGACCTTCTTGGCGGCGTCGGTCGGGGTGGAGGCGCGCAGGTCGGCGACGTGGTCGAGAAGCGGGTTGTCGGGCTCGTGCCCGATCGCGGACACCACGGGCGTACGGCACTGGGAGACCGTCCGGATCAGCTGCTCGTCGGAGAACGGAAGCAGGTCCTCCACACTGCCGCCGCCCCGCGCGACGATGATCACGTCGACGTCCTCGATCGAGTCGAGTTCCTTCACGGCCTGCACGACCTGCGGCACGGCGTGCACGCCCTGTACGGCGACGTTGCGCACCTCGAAGCGGACGGCGGGCCAGCGGTGCCGGGCGTTCTCCAGGACGTCGCGCTCGGCGGCCGAGGCCCGTCCGCAGACCAGCCCCACGAGCTGCGGCAGGAACGGCAGCGGCTTCTTCCGCTCCGGCGCGAACAGCCCCTCCCGCCCGAGGGACTTCTTCAGCTGTTCCAGACGCGCGAGCAGCTCACCGACGCCGACGGGCCTTATCTCGGCGGCCCGCAGCGAAAGCTGCCCACGCGGGGCGTACCACTCCGGTTTGGCGAGGACGACGACCCGGGCGCCCTCGCTCACCACGTCCGCGACGGCGTCGAACACCTGCCGGTAGCAGGTGACGCCGACGGAGATGTCGTGCGACGGGTCGCGCAGCGTCAGGAACACCACACCGGCGCCCGGCCGCCGCGACAACTGTGTGATCTGCCCCTCGACCCACACCGCCCCGAGCCGGTCGATCCAGCCCCCGATGAGCCGCGACACCTCACCGACGGGGAGCGGGGATTCCGCGGACGTGTTCAGAGCCATGCCCGCGAGGGTAGTGGGCACCGCTGACAACACGGCTCAGCCGCTCGGCGACGTGTTCTGCAGGGCCGGCACCACCAGCCCGAGGGCCAGCCACACCGCCCCCACCACCTGCGCGGTCTCCGACGCCTGCACGATCACGGCGATGCTGATCGCCGCTCCCGTCACCGGCACCAGCACATGCCGCCACCAGCTCACGGCTCCGCCCCGGCGCCGTACCGCGAACCAGCCCACCACGCTCGCGTGCAGCAGCGTGAACGCGGTCAGTGCGCCGACAGCGACCACCGACACCAGGTGGTCCATGCCGTCTTCCCGCCGTGCCGCCCACACCGCCGCCACCAGCGTGACGACGGCCGCGCACAGCAGGGCCACCCGGGGCACCCCGGCGTCCGTCCGCGACAGGACGCGGGGCAGCCGCCGGTCGCGCCCCATCGCGAACAGCAGCCGGCCCGCCGCTGCCTGTCCGGCCAGCGCCGCGAACGCGGCACCGAGCGCCTTGCTCACCGCGACCAGGTCGTGCAGCCAGGTGCCGACCGAGGCGTCCACGGCGTCGTAGAACGCCGACCCCTGCCGCCCCGGCTCGGCCGCGAGCCGCGCCGACGACACCGGCTCCAGCAGCGCCACCAGGTATGTCTGCGCCATGAACAGCGCACCCGCCAGCGCCAGGCAGAGCAGCAGCGCCCGTGCGACCTTCGCCGAGCCGCCGGTGACCTCCTCCGCGAAGCCCGCGATCGCGTCGAACCCCAGGTACGACAGCACCGCGACCGACACCGCCCCGAGCACCGCCGACACCGCGAACGCCCCCTGCGTACCGTCCCCCGACAGCGGCGACAGCCACCCCCGCGCGCCGCCGTCCCGTGCCAGGACCACGACCGCGGACACGACGAAGACGGCCAGGACCACGACCTCCAGCGCGAGCACAAGAAAGCCCACCCGGGCGGCGGCCCGTACGCCCCACAGGTTGAGCAGCGTCGTCACGACGACCGCGAGCGCCGTCCACACCCACCGCGACACCTCCGGGACCAGCGCGTTCATCGCGATCCCGGAGAACAGGTACGCCACCGCGGGGATCAGGACGTAGTCCAGCATCGCCATCCAGCCGGCCACGAACCCGGCCCCGTCCCCGAGCCCTACGCGCGCGTAGGCGAACACCGAGCCCGCCTGGGGGACCACCCGCACCATCTGGGCGTAGCTGAAGGCCGTGAACGCCATCGCGACCGTGGCGACGACATAGACCAGCGCGACCGCGCCGTGCGACTTGGCGTCCAGCGTGCCGAACACCCCGACCGGGGCCATCGGCGCGATGAACAGCAGCCCGTAGACGACCAGGTCCCGGAAGCCGAGACTGCGCCGCAGCGCGTGGTCCCCGCCGGTCGCGGGGGCCGCCGCCGTCCCGGTCTCCGGCATCGTGTCCCCTCCGAATCCCCCTCCGCCCCCGTCACTCACCTCGCGCCCTGTCAGTCTTCCCGGGGACTCCGCACCGACGCGATCTTTGACCCGCCGAACGCGGCCTTACGATGGGAGGCATGTCTGCTTCGCCTGGCCGCCGTGTCCTGCTCGCCGCCCCCCGTGGCTACTGCGCGGGTGTGGACCGCGCCGTCATCGCCGTCGAGAAAGCGCTGGAGCAGTACGGGGCTCCGGTCTACGTCCGGCATGAGATCGTCCACAACAAGTACGTCGTGCAGACCCTGGAGAAGAAGGGCGCGATCTTCGTCGAGCAGACGGAGGAAGTGCCCCCGGGGAACATCGTCATGTTCTCCGCACACGGCGTTGCCCCTGTCGTCCACGAGGAGGCCGAGCGCGGCCGCCTCGCCACCATCGACGCCACCTGCCCCCTGGTCACCAAGGTCCACAAGGAAGCCGTCCGGTTCGCCAACGACGACTACGACATCCTCCTGATCGGCCACGAGGGCCACGAGGAGGTCATCGGCACCTCCGGCGAGGCCCCCGAGCACATCCAGCTCGTCGACGGGCCGGGCGATGTCGCGAAGGTCGAGGTCCGCGACCCGTCCAAGGTCGTCTGGCTCTCCCAGACCACGCTGTCCGTCGACGAGACCATGGAGACCGTCGACGCACTGCAGGAGAAGTTCCCGCAGCTCATCTCCCCGCCCAGCGACGACATCTGCTACGCCACGCAGAACCGTCAGCTCGCCGTGAAACAGATGGGCGCCGAGTCGGAGCTGGTGATCGTGGTCGGCTCCCGCAACTCCTCCAACTCCGTGCGGCTCGTGGAGGTCGCCAAGCTCGCCGGCGCGCGCGAAGCTTACCTCGTGGACTTCGCCGACGAGATCGACGAGGCCTGGCTGGAGGGCGTCTCCACGGTCGGCGTCACCTCGGGTGCCTCCGTCCCGGAGGTCCTGGTCGAGCAGGTCCTGGAGTGGCTCACCCAGCGCGGCTTCGAGGACGTCGAGATCGTCAAGGCGGCCGAGGAGTCCATCACGTTCTCCCTGCCGAAGGAGCTGCGCCGCGACCTGCGCGAGGAGGCGGCGACGCTGGCCGCCGAGCGCGGCGGGGCGGGGACCGAGGCCGGGACGGGCACCGGGACCGGGACCGGTGAAAATTCCGGGGAGTGATCGCGAACAGGCCGGGCAGCGACCGCCGTCCGGCCTGTGACTGTCAGTCGTTCGTCGTAACGTAGGGCCATGCAGATCTTCGGTGTGGACATCGGCGGTTCCGGGATCAAGGGCGCCCCGGTGGACCTGGACAAGGGTGACCTGGCGCAGGAGCGCCACAAGGTCCTCACCCCGCACCCGGCCACGCCCGACGGGGTGGCCGACGGCGTCAAGCAGGTCATCGACCACTTCGGCTGGACGGGCCCGATCGGCGTCACCTTCCCGGGCGTGGTCACCGACGGAGCCGTGATCCGTACGGCGGCGAACGTCGACGACAGCTGGATCGACACCGACGCCCGCGCGCTGCTCGGCGAGCGGCTGGGCGGCCTGCCGGTGACGGTGGTGAACGACGCGGACGCGGCGGGAGTCGCCGAGATGCACTTCGGCGCCGGCCGCGGCCGCCACGGCACGGTGATCGTGCTCACTCTCGGCACGGGCATCGGCAGCGCGGTCTTCGTCGACGGCGTCCTCGTCCCCAACACCGAGCTCGGCCATCTGGAGCTGGACGGGCACGACGCGGAGAAGCGGGCCTCCAGCAAGGCCCGGGAGGACCACGAGATGACGTGGGAGCACTGGGCGTCGCACCGTGTGCGCAAGTACCTCGCCCACGTCGAGATGCTGTTCTCGCCGGAGCTGTTCATCATCGGCGGCGGCGTCAGCCGCAAGTCCCACAAGTTCCTGCCCCACATCGAGGGCATCGAGGCGGAGATCGTCCCGGCGCAGCTCCAGAACAACGCGGGGATCGTGGGGGCGGCGATGCGCGCGGCCGGACACTAGGGCCCGGCAGGCGTCACACCACCGGCAGGCCTCACACCGGCAGGCCTCACACCGGCGGACGGGGCCCGGCTGCCGCCGTCCGCCGCCGGTGCACCAGCCGGATCCGCCGGACGATGACGATGAGCCCGGCGACGAGCGTCCCCCCGTACAGCCACCCGGCCTGCGTGGCGAGCGCCGTCACCAGTCCCATCAGCCTGCCGCCGGTCCCCCCGTCGCCGTCGGCCATGGGCAGCAGCCCCACGGCGAAGGCGATCGGCAGGACGACGGGCGCGATCATCAGATCCCCCCGGCGCACCCAGACGGCGGTCAGCACGCACACCGGCACGAACAGCACGCCGTACGCCGTCGGCGACGCCCCGAACAGCACCGCGCACAGCCCGCCGAGCAGGAACATCACCACTCCGCAGAACAACCCGCTGCCCAGCCCGGTCAGCCGTGGATTCGGCAGCCGTCCCGCAGTGGGTGCTGCCGACGCGGACGCGGTCCGCCGTACCGGCCCCGGACGGCGCTGCGCCCCCGGCGCCCGCTCTCCCCGCTCCGCTCGCACCGTCGCCTCACTCTCCGCCCCTCGTTTCGCCTGGGGCGGCAGCGACGATCTCGGCCGGTCGCGTCGCGGTCCGTACCGGGCAGGTCGCGTCCTGTATTGCTCCACTGCACCAACGTAGGTCGTTTAATGTGCCGAATCGCCCTTCAGACACGCCGTGGGCCGAGGCTTGGCCAAGCGTTCGACAGGTCGCCGGGCCGGTTGCGGGCACGCCGTAGACTGGTGGATCGGCCGGTCCCCTGGCCCCCTGGCCCTCTCCACTCACGGGAAGTCGCAACGTGTCGCTCACGATCGGAATCGTCGGTCTGCCGAATGTCGGCAAGTCGACCCTGTTCAACGCCCTGACCAAGAACGACGTGCTGGCGGCCAACTACCCGTTCGCCACCATCGAGCCGAACGTGGGCGTCGTCGGCGTCCCCGACCCGCGGCTCGGCAAGCTGGCCGAGATCTTCAAGTCGGAGAAGGTCCTCCCGGCCACGGTCGACTTCGTCGACATCGCGGGCATCGTGCGCGGCGCGTCCGAGGGTGAGGGCCTGGGCAACAAGTTCCTGGCGAACATCCGCGAGTCGGACGCGATCTGCCAGGTCATCCGCGCCTTCGCGGACGAGAACGTCGTGCACGTGGACGGCAAGGTCTCGCCCAAGGACGACATCGAGACGATCAACACCGAGCTGATCCTGGCGGACCTCCAGACGATCGAGAAGGTCCTCCCGCGCCTCCAGAAGGAGTCGCGCATCAAGAAGGACATCGCCCCGAAGGTCAAGGCCGTCGAGGAGGCCAAGGAGATCCTGGAGAAGGGCGACACCCTCTTCGCCCACGGGATCGTCCAGGGCGGCGAGCGCAACGAGCTCCTGCACGACCTGCACCTGCTCACCACCAAGCCGTTCCTCTACGTCTTCAACGTCGACGAGGACGAACTGGTCGACGAGGACTTCAAGAACGAGCAGCGCGCCCTGGTCGCCCCCGCCGAGGCGATCTTCCTCAACGCCAAGCTGGAGGCGGACCTCGCCGAGCTCGACGAGGACGAGGCCCTCGAACTCCTCCAGTCCGTCGGCCAGGACGAGCCCGGCCTCGCCACCCTCGCCCACGTCGGCTTCAACACCCTCGGCCTCCAGACCTACCTGACGGCCGGCCCCAAGGAATCCCGCGCCTGGACCATCAAGAAGGGCGCCACGGCCCCCGAGGCGGCCGGCGTCATCCACACCGACTTCCAGAAGGGCTTCATCAAGGCGGAGGTCATCTCCTTCGACGCCCTGGTGGAGACGGGCTCGGTGGCGGAGGCCCGCGCGAAGGGCAAGGCGCGCATGGAGGGCAAGGAGTATGTGATGCAGGACGGGGATGTCGTGGAGTTCCGGTTCAACGTTTAGGTGCATTTCCACCACGTCGGCTTTGTTAATTACGCAGGTCAGGAGGGCTCGACTCTTCGGAGTTGAGCCCTTCGCTCGGTCCCGTGCTGGGATGGTGCTGAGAAACCTGACGCTCTGTCACCTCGTTTCGCAACCGTCCCTGGTGTGGCTCCCTTGGAGCGGACCGACTACGCGTATGGGTTCACAGCTACTGCTGGCGCGCGCCGAACTCTGCCCCGTTTCCGGAACCAGTGGCGAGGCTGCCGTTTTACGACGGCTGGTGTCTGTGACTGCGGGCCCTCGCACGATTGGCTGACCGGTGAGTGGCGTTCGATCAAGGCTGCTCTCGTGCCGGATCGGAGAACGCCGCTTCCCTCTGGTGGCGGGCACGGTAGGCTCGACCAGGCGTGATGCGGCCCTGCTGGCGTGGGCGACGCGGGAGGACGGGGACAGTGACCGCAGTGGGAGGAACCCCGGCGTCCGGGGTGCCGAAGCCTGGCCCGGTGAGGCCGCCCCGGCAGTGGTCGCAGGAGAGGGTCTCTCCGTACCCGTGGGAGCAGGAGGCACTGGATCACGTCCGGCAGCTCATGCCGCACGCCGAGCCGTATCGGGCCTGGGCCACTTTCTCATTTACTGCGCAGTCCGGACGCGTCAATGAATGCGATCTGCTGATCGCAGTTCCGGCCGGCCTCTTTCTCGTCGAGATCAAGAGTCACCCCGGTGAACTCCGTAACACCGGTTCCACGTGGAATTTCCGTGGCCAGGACCGCATGCGGACCCTCACCAACCCTCTGCACTTCAACGACTTGAAGTCCAAGGAGCTGAAGAGCCAGCTCCAGTGGGCAGCACGCAAGCTGGGTATCAGCGACCGCGTCGTGCCGCGTATCGAGCCTGCCGTGTTCCTCTCCGCCCCGGATCTGGAAAGCCACCTGGACGAGGTCCAGCAGATCAAGGTCTACGGCCGTGACGACGGCGCGAGCGGTCTGAAGCGTATCTGGCAGGATTTCCTGGGACTGCCACCGGACCGCCCTGAGCGGCGTATCACCCCGGAGTTCTCCCGCCACACCCTCCCACAGCTACTGAAGGCCATTGGCATTCGCCAGTCCGCCGCCCATCTGCGGTTCGGCGAGGCCTGGAAGATGGAGCCCCATCCGCTGGACGCCGGTCCGTCCTGGGAGGACCGGCTCGCGTCTCGCGATGACGGGATGGTCCAGGAGGAGGGCCGGGTCCGTATCTATCTGGTCAGCCAGATGGCGACCGAAGCGGCTCGTAAGGCCACCGAACGTGCCGCTCGCCGTGAGTACCAGGTGCTCCAGGGCATCAACCATCGCGGGATCGTCGACGCAGTCGAATTCCGTGAGCATCAGGGCGGGCCGGCGATTCTCTTCCGCCATCGCCACACGGATCTGCGACTCGACCAGTACCTCGATGTCTATGGTGGGAAGCTGACTCCCGAGACCCGCCTCGACCTGGTCCGACAACTCGCAGAAGCCGTCCGCTACGCACACAACCGTTCCCTGTACCACCGGGCTCTGGCGGCACGCTCGGTGTATGTCTCCTTCAAAGAGGGCGGGTCCCATCCCGAACTGCGGATCACGGACTGGCAGACCGCGGCCCGGGATTTCGACTCCAACGCCACCTTCTTCCGCTCCATCGGTGGTTCCGCCCTCGACGCGGCACTCATCGAGGACGCGGCCCGCGTCTATCTCGCCCCGGAGACGGATCAGCCCTACGCCGACCCCGGGGACCTGGACGTCTTCGGTCTCGGAGCGGTGGCCCATCTGATCCTGACCGGGCTGCCGCCGGCCGCTCAGCGCAGCGCGCGGGGCGACCCACAGCGCCCCGACACCGGCCAGCGGGACATAGCGGGG
>NZ_JBHUQX010000163.1:0-19047 GCF_042674225.1 Streptomyces sp. NPDC056948 | reverse complement strand
TCCGAAGCGGACGCCGCCCTCGTGGTGGGTGGTGCGTTACGCGGCCAGCTTCGCCAGCGCCGCGTCGATCCGGGCCAGGGTCTGCTCCTTGCCCAGCACCTCCAGGGACTCGAACAGCGGCAGGCCGACCGTGCGGCCGGTGACGGCGACACGGACGGGGGCCTGGGCCTTGCCGAGCTTGAGGCCGTGGGCCTCGCCGGCGGCCAGGACGGCCTCCTTCAGCGACTCGGCGGAGGTCCAGTCGGCGGCCTCCAGCTTCTCGCGGGCGGTGCGCAGGAGGGCGTCCGAGCCTTCCTTCATGGCCTTGGTCCAGCTTGCCTCGTCCACCGCCGGCTCGGGCAGGAACAGGAAGTCGACGTTGTCGGTGATCTCGGAGAGCACCTTGAGGCGGGTCTGCGCGTGCGGCGCGATGGCCTGCCACTTCGCCTCGTCGAAGGCCTCCGGGGCCCAGGGGGCGAACGGGGCCCGGAGCCACGGGGCGCAGCGCTCCGTGAAGTCCTTCACGTCCAGCAGGCGGATGTGGTCGCTGTTGATGGCCTCGCACTTCTTCAGGTCGAAGCGGGCCGGGTTGGGGTTCACGTCGGAGATCTCGAACGCCGCGATCATCTCGTCGATCGAGAAGACGTCCTGGTCGGCCGAGAGGGACCAGCCGAGCAGGGAGAGGTAGTTGAGCAGGCCCTCGGGGAGGAAGCCGCGCTCCCGGTAGAGGTTGAGGGACGACTGCGGGTCGCGCTTGGAGAGCTTCTTGTTGCCCTCGCCCATGACGTACGGCAGGTGGCCGAAGGAGGGGGTCTCCTTGGCGATGCCGAGCTCGGTCAGCGCCTTGTACAGGGCGATCTGGCGCGGGGTGGAGGAGAGCAGGTCCTCGCCGCGCAGGACGTGGGTGATCTCCATCAGGGCGTCGTCGACCGGGTTGACCAGCGTGTAGAGCGGGGCGCCGTTGGCGCGGACGATGCCGTAGTCCGGGACGTTCTCCGGGGTGAAGGTCAGCTCGCCGCGGACCAGGTCCGTGAAGGTGATCGTCTCGTCGGGCATCCGGAAGCGGACGATCGGTTCCCGGCCCTGGGCCTTGTACTCCTCGACCTGGGCGTCGGTCAGCTCGCGGCAGTGGCCGTCGTAGCCGGAGGGCTTGCCGGCGGCGCGGGCGGCCTCGCGACGGGTGTCCAGCTCGTCCTGCGAGCAGTAGCAGCGGTAGGCGTGGCCGGCGTCGAGGAGCTTGGCCGCGACGTCCTTGTACAGGTCCATGCGCTGCGACTGGCGGTACGGCGCGTGCGGGCCGCCGACCTCGGGGCCCTCGTCCCAGTCGAAGCCCAGCCAGCGCATCGAGTCGAGCAGCTGGGTGTACGACTCCTCGGAGTCGCGGGCCGCGTCGGTGTCCTCGATGCGGAAGACCAGAGTGCCCTGGTGGTGCTTGGCGAACGCCCAGTTGAACAGGGCGGTGCGGACCAGGCCCACGTGGGGGTTACCGGTGGGCGACGGACAGAAACGGACGCGTACGGGAGTGCCGGGTGCGCTAGCCACGCTTGACAACCTTGTTGGTGAGAGTGCCGATGCCTTCGATGGTGACGGCGACCTCGTCGCCGACGTTCAGGGGGCCGACCCCAGCCGGGGTGCCCGTGAGGATCACGTCGCCGGGGAGCAGCGTCATGGCCTCGGAGATGTTGACGATCAGGTCCTCGATGGAGTGGATCATCTCGCTCGTACGGCCGAGCTGGCGCTGCTGGCCGTTGACCGTGAGCTGGATGGTCAGATCACTCGGGTCCAGGTCCGTCTCCACCCAGGGGCCGAGCGGGCAGGAGGAGTCGAAGCCCTTGGCCCGGGCCCACTGCTTCTCGCGCTTCTGGACGTCGCGGGCGGTGATGTCGTTGGCGCAGGTGTAGCCGAAGATCACGTCCTTGACGCGCTCGCGCGGGACCTCGCGGCACATCCGGCCGATGACGACGGCCAGCTCGGCCTCGTGGTGCACCTCCTGGGAGAAGGAGGGGTACTGGATGTCGTCGCCGGGGCCGATCACCGAGGTGGAGGGCTTGAAGAAGGCGAAGGGGGCGTCGGGGACCTCGTTGCCGAGTTCCCTGGCGTGCTCGGCGTAATTGCGGCCGAAGGCCACGACCTTGTTGGGAAGCACCGGCGGCAGCAGCCTGACCTTGCCCACTGGCACCTTCGTACCGGAGAGTTCGAAGTCCGCGAAAGGGATGCCCTTGATGATGTCCAGGACGAGCTCGTCCTGCTTTTCGCCCTCGATGGCGCCGAAGGCGACGTTCCCGTCGATGGAGAATCTGGCGATGCGCACGGGATGCTTGGCCCCTTGACTGAAGCGGCTGGAGTCTGACGCTCCAGGCTAACGCGGGCGGGTGTCCGCGCCGTGCTCATGATGAAGGGCGCCCCCCGCTGTCGGAGGGCGCCCTCGATGTTGCTGTCCTGCCGCCTTGAGCAGTCGGCGGCCGGTGCGCGTACTACCTGGCGTCACACCGCGGCCGCGACGGCCGCGACGGGGACCTCGGTGAGGATGGTGCGCTTGGGATTGGCGGTCTGGGCGGGGAGTTCGACGCGGTGCTCCGGCTGCTCCGGCGTCTGCAGTTCGTCGGCGTCGTCCAAGTGCGCCAGCGTCGTGCGTCGCGGGTTGGCGATCTTGTGGAACATCGTCGTCGTCTTCACTGTTTACTTGACCCTGTCCTGTGACGGCGCCGGGCGGGTCCATGGACTTCGCCCCGGGCGCGGGTTGTCGGTTTTGCCATCTCTGTAAAGCGTCAGGCTAAACATGGGATTCCCTGCGCAATCGCGGAGGGGCCATGATCAGCATGTGAGTTTCCTCACGAATCAGAGGCCGAATCGGTCAATCCGGACTCATGCCCCACCCCCATAAAAGGGACATCAACTCCCTGAAGCCACCATTCCGCTCCTGATCATGGCGACTGGGACACCCATCACCGCTTGACGACTCGCGGGTTTACGTCCGAAATGGACGAACTCACTTTCTACGTCCGGTGATCCGGCCCTCACGTGGTGTCACCTATGTCACGGCCTGGCCTACGGGCCTTGTTGGAGATCCTGTGCTGTGCTGGAATCTCACGGACCGCCGCAGGATCGAGCCGGCGCACAGGGGGCGCACAGACGCGCCGAGTGGCGGTGAGAAGGGGGAGCCAGCGCCGGTCACTCACGACCACCACGGGGGCGTACTCAGGGCGTCCCCAGAACGCCGACACCGTGTCCCGCCGCTCACGCGACGGGGTGCCTGGTCCAGAGGTTGCGACGCTAGTGCAGGGACGTTTCAAGAGGGATGGCAGCGCTTCGGCGGAGCCGGAGCCGCACGGCGGGACTGGCGCCATGAAGGGCGGCCCCGCGCCCCAGCACGCCCAGAACCAGGGCTCGGCCGGCGACGGCGGTGAGCGCTCCGGGCGGTCCGGTACATCGACCCCCTCGGCGGCCGCGAGCCCGGCTCCGCCGCTGAAGCCGCCGACGGGCCCCACCGGCCCCGGCCCGCGAATAGCCCTGCGCAACTGGCGCATCTCCACCCGACTGGTCTCGCTGCTCGCTCTGCCGGTGGTCGCGGCCACCTCGCTGGGCGCGCTGCGTATCAACCAGTCCATGGACGACATCCAGCAGCTCGACAACATGAAGCTGCTGACGGACATGACCAAGCAGGCCACCGAGCTGTCGGCCGCGCTCCAGGAGGAGCGCGACCAGTCGGCCGGCCCGCTCGCGCACGGCGGCAAGGCGACCGACTTCACGGTCAAGGGTCTGCGTGAGAAGACCGACCGGGCGATGAAGAACTTCCTCGACAGTTCCGAGGAGATCGACAGCGCCAGCAAGGAAGGCAACCTCAAGGGCGTCCGCGAGTACCTCATCCAGCTCGCCGGCGAGCTGGGCGACCTGGCGCAGATCCGCAAGAGCGCCTACGCCTCCGAGGGCAACTCCACGCAGACGATCGAGGCGTACCACCGTCTGATCGAGAACCTGGTCGACCTCTCCCAGGACATGGCGGAGGCGACCAGCAACCCGGACATGATCCAGCGCACTCGCGCACTGGCGGCCTTCTCCTCCGCCAAGGAGTACTCCTCCGTCCAGCGCGCGGCCCTCGCGGCGGCGCTGCCCGCGAGCAACACCACGACCGGCAAGCTCTCGCCGAACGACCGGCTCTACGCCGAGTCGTCCCTGGAGAGCCAGAAGTCCGAGATCCGCAGCTTCAAGAGCATCTACGGCGAGGACGCCGCCGCCGAGCTGCTCAAGCCGATCGAGGACGGCGGCAACTCCACGATCAAGGCCACCGACACCTACGCGGGCCGTGCCCTGGTCTCCGCGAGCGGTCTCGCCCAGCAGGACAAGCGGTCCTACCGCGACTGGCTGGACGACAGCTCCACCAAGATCCAGCAGATGAAGAACATCGAGCACACGCTGCTCGAGGAGATGGAACAGAAGGCCCGCGAGCTGCGCAGCGCCACGGAGCGCGACGCGATCATCTCCGGTGCGCTGATCCTGATCGTGCTCGGTGTGTCGCTGGTCGGCGCCTTCGTCGTGGCCCGCTCCATGATCCGCTCGCTGCGCCGCCTGGAGGAGACCGCGACCAAGGTCGCCTCCGACCGGCTGCCCGAGCTGGTCAAGCAGCTCTCCGAGTCCGACCCGCAGGACGTCGACACGTCCGTGGAGTCGGTCGGTGTGCACTCCCGGGACGAGATCGGCCGGGTGGCCGCGGCCTTCGACGACGTGCACCGCGAGGCGGTCCGGCTCGCCGCCGAGCAGGCCCTGCTGCGGGGCAACGTCAACGCGATGTTCACCAACCTCTCGCGCCGCTCCCAGGGTCTGATCCAGCGCCAGCTCTCGCTCATCTCCGAGCTGGAGTCCCGCGAGGCCGACCCGGACCAGCTCTCCTCGCTGTTCAAGCTCGACCACCTCGCGACGCGCATGCGCCGTAACGGTGAGAACCTCCTCGTGCTCGCGGGTGAGGAGCCCGGCCGCCGCTGGACCCGCCCGGTCCCGCTGGTCGACGTGCTCCGCGCCGCCGCGTCCGAGGTGGAGCAGTACGAGCGCATCGAGCTGGCCGCCGTGCCGACCACCGAAGTGGCCGGCCGGGTCGTCAACGACCTCGTGCACCTGCTCGCCGAGCTGCTGGAGAACGCGACCTCGTTCTCCTCGCCGCAGACCAAGGTCAAGGTCACCGGTCACGCGCTGCCCGACGGCCGTGTGCTGATCGAGATCCACGACACGGGTATCGGTCTGTCGCCGGAGGACCTGGCCGCGATCAACGAGCGGCTCGCCTCTCCCCCGACGGTGGACGTCTCCGTCTCCCGCCGCATGGGTCTGTTCGTGGTCGGCCGTCTGTCGCAGCGGCACGGCATCCGCATCCAGCTCCGCCCGTCCGACTCCGGTGGTACGACCGCGCTGGTCATGCTGCCCGTCGATGTCGCCCAGGGCGGCAGGAAGCCCCAGCCCAAGCAGCCCGGCCAGCCGCCGCTCGGAGGCGGCGGCCCGGCCGCAGCGCAGGCCGCCGCCGGTGTGGCCGCGGCCCGGCGTGGCGCGGTTGCCGGTGCCGGCCAGGGCGGCGGCGCGCTCGGGGCGGGTCCCTCCGGTGGCGGTGCCTTCGGTGCCGGTGCCTCCGGCGCGGGCCGGCTCGCTCCGGGCCAGAGCCCGCGAGCCGCGCTGCCCGGGCGGGACGCGGACGGTGGCCGTCCGGGAGCGCCGGGCGGAGCGCGCGGACCCCAAGGTCCCGAGAAGTCCTCGTCGTTGTTCGATCAGGGTGCTCCCCCCGCGCCCCCGCAGGGCCGTCCGGCTCCGGCCGGTGCCGGGTTCGGGCAGGCTCCGGGTGCCCCGCAGGGTCTGCAGGCCGCGGGCACGAACGGGCCGCAGGGCCAAGACGCCTTCGGCGGCGGCCGTGGCCAGCAGCGCCCGGGCGGCAACGCCGAGCAGGGCCAGGGCCGTCGGCCGCAGCTTCCGCCGCGCGACGGTCCGCGTGCCGAGCTGCCCGGTGGCGACTCGCAGCCGCGCGTGCCGAGCTGGAGCGACGAGAACGCCCAGCCGCCGGTGCCCCGTCCTTCGCTGGACGCCCCGCGTGGTCACGACGAGCCGGACGTCTCCCGTACGTCTCAGATGCCGCGGATCGACGACCGCCAGGGCCCGGGCGCGACGGCGGAGATCCCGGCCGTGCCGCGTGACGACGACCGGCACGCCCCCGGCTCGCCGGCCGACTTCGGCATGGGCGGCCCCCAGCACCCGGACCAGTACGCCTCCGGCACGAACGGATCGCACGACCCGGGTCAGTTCGTCCGCCCGGACGTCTTCGGCTCCCCGGCCGGCCGCCGCGACGGGTCGTCCACGACGGGCCAGTACCCGGCCCCGCAGGCCCCGCAGTCCTACGACAACGGCTCCACGGGCCAGTACCCGGCGCAGCGCCAGGACAACAGCGGCAGCCAGTACCCCGCGCCGCGCCAGGACAACGGGTCGACCGGCCAGTACCCGGCACCCCGCCAGGACAACGGCTCCGGCCGACCCACCCTTCCGGGTCCGGCCACCCCGGCCGACCCCGGTGGCAGGGGCCAGTTCGAGCGGCCTCAGGTCAACGGCGGCCGGGGCGGGTCCGACTTCGGTGCCCCGCGGCCGCCTGCCCCGCAGGCCCGGCCCGCCCGGCAGGAGCCCGAGGCCCTGCCGCCGGCGTCCGGTCCGGGCGACGGGCGTACGCCGCTGTACGACACACTGGAGACCAACTGGTTCCACGGCCAACACGGCCAACACGGCCAGCAGGAGCACCAGGAGCAGCAGCCGCAGAACAACGGCTCGGCTCCGGCCCCGCAGCAACCGCAGGGACCCACCGGTCCGCAGCGGTCTTCCGCCCCCGCCGGCTGGCGCAGCTCACCGAACGACGACCTCGGCCGCCAGGCCGAGCGCGTCCGCCAGCCCGCCGCGGGCGGTGTCACCACCTCCGGCCTGCCGCGCCGTGTGCCCCGGGCGAACCTCGTCGCGGGCACGGCTCAGCAGCAACCGGCACAGCAGAGCGGTCCGCAGATCTCCCGGGCGCCCGATGACGTCCGGGGCCGGCTGACCAATCTCCGTCGCGGTATCGCACAGGGTCGTCAGGCCGGGTCCACCCAGACCGGCAGCTTCCCTCGACCCTCTCACCAGCAGGAGCGTTAGTTGAGTCCGATGAGCCAGGCGGCACAGAACCTCAACTGGTTGATCACCAACTTCGTGGACAACACCCCCGGGGTGTCCCACACCGTCGTCGTGTCCGCCGACGGTCTCCTCCTGGCGATGTCGGAGGGCTTCCCGCGTGACCGCGCGGACCAGCTCGCGGCCGTCGCCTCGGGCCTGACGTCCCTGACGGCAGGCGCCTCCCGGATCTTCGAGGGGGGCGACGTCGCACAGACGGTCGTGGAGATGGAGCGGGGTTTCCTGTTCCTGATGTCCGTCTCGGACGGCTCGTCGCTGGCCGTCCTGGCACACCCCGATTGCGACATCGGCCTCGTCGGCTACGAGATGGCGCTCCTGGTCGACCGCGCGGGCGCGGTCCTCACCCCCGACCTGCGAGCTGAGCTCCAAGGCAGTCTGCTCCACTGAACGGCCCGGCACCACCCGTCTCACCACATCACCGTCCGGCCGCCACACACCCCACACAGGCCCCGTCAGACGGCTCGACTGACCGACTTGCTGTCCCGCCCGGAGGACCCATGACCCCGCCCCCCGCCTCTCATGATCCGTACGCGGTGCCGTACGAGGACGAGGGCGACCAGCCGCTGGTACGGCCTTATGCCATGACCGGCGGCCGGACGCGGCCGCGCTACCAGCTGGCCATCGAGGCTCTGATCAGCACGACCGCGGACCCCGCGGCACTCATGGGGCTGCTGCCGGAGCACCAGCGCATCTGCCACCTGTGCCGTGAGGTGAAGTCGGTCGCCGAGGTCTCGGCGCTGCTCAACATGCCGCTGGGTGTGGCCAGGATCCTCGTCGCGGACCTCGCGGAGGCCGGTCTCGTCGCGATCCACCAGCCGGGCGGCGACGACGCCACCGGCGCACCGGACGTGACACTGCTCGAAAGGGTGCTCAGTGGACTTCGCAAGCTCTGACGCGGGTCGTTCCACCACCTCCGCGAAGATCGTGGTGGCGGGCGGCTTCGGCGTGGGCAAGACCACGTTCGTCGGTGCCGTATCGGAGATCAACCCGCTGCGCACGGAGGCCGTCATGACCTCCGCCAGCGCGGGGATCGACGACCTGACCCACACCGGGGACAAGACCACCACCACGGTGGCCATGGACTTCGGCCGTATCACCCTGGACCAGGACCTGATCCTGTACCTCTTCGGTACGCCGGGCCAGGACCGCTTCTGGTTCATGTGGGACGACCTGGTGCGCGGCGCCATCGGCGCGGTGGTCCTGGTGGACACGCGCCGGCTGGCCGACTGCTTCCCGGCCGTCGACTACTTCGAGAACAGCGGCCTGCCCTTCGTCGTCGCGCTGAACGGCTTCGACGGCCAGCAGCCCTACCAGCCCGAGGAGGTGCGCGAGGCGTTGCAGATCGGGCCGGACACCCCGATCATCACGACGGACGCCCGCCACCGGGCCGATGCGAAGAGTGCCCTGATCACGCTGGTCGAGCACGCTTTGATGGCACGGCTGAGATAGCACCCAATTCAAGAGCACCATACGGCAGTTGTCGTAGATGCACCGGAGCCGACTGTGTCCTTTGACACGGTCGGCCAAGGTGTTCATAACGTTTCGGCAGTGGAATCGGGTGGTACGGCCACTCGTCGCGCACATCCGGTCTCGCTGCGCGCACAATCGCCCCGCCTTTTGGCGGGGCTCGCTCTTTATGACCGTTTTATCTGGGGCTTACATCACTCGGATTCCCCTCCTCGGACTGTTTGGAAGAGCGCAGGTCGTCGTGCTGGAATGCCTGAACTGCCCAATAGTCAATGACGCACTCGTCCGTCGATGGCGTGTTGGGCGCTGAGACACTGCGGCACAACGTTGGTGCCGACCGCCGAGAGGTTGTTGGTCGAGTGAGGCGAAGCAAGAACAGTCCCGAGCCGTCGGCCCGGGGCAACTTCACCCCGCCGCCGCGCACAGCGGCGCCCGCCCCCGTGCCCGGTTCGGAGCCGACGGCCGCGCCTGCCGAGAGCAGCGGCCGTTTCTCCCCGCGCAACTGGCGCGTGGCGACCAGGCTCAACGCGATCCTGCTCATACCCGTGATGGTCGGCCTCGTCATGGGCGGCTTCCAGGTGAAGAGCTCGATCGACACCTGGCAGGAGGCCGAGGACGCGCAGAACACCGCACGTCTGGTGCGGGCCTCCCTGCTGTATGCCAACGCCCTCTACAACGAGCGCGACACCTCTGCGGCGCCCCTGCTGAAGGGCAGCGCCCAGACGGCCCAGGACAAGGCGACCGTCACCCAGGTCCGCAAGGCCACCGACGAGGCCGCCGACGCCTTCGACACCGCGGCCCAGAGCATGCCGGCCAAGCCCGGCCTCGAGCGCCGTCTGAAGCTGTTCCGCGAGGCGGAGCCGAAGCTGCAGACCCTGCGCCAGGTCGCGTACACCTCCAAGCTCAAGGGTGTGCAGACCGA
The DNA here is from genome assembly GCF_042674225.1 of Streptomyces sp. NPDC056948. NCBI lineage: Bacteria > Bacillati > Actinomycetota > Actinomycetes > Kitasatosporales > Streptomycetaceae > Streptomyces > Streptomyces sp. NPDC056948. The sequence continues at coordinate 9,500 of NZ_JBHUQX010000163.1, read as the reverse complement.
GGAGGGCTACGTCGAGGTGGCCCACCCGCTGACGGAGTTCGCCAACGAGCTGGGCCTGGGCACCGGCAACATCACCAGCTACGGCCGGACCGTGTACGCCATCGAGCTCACCAAGGCGGCCCTGTCGCTGCAGCGCTCGATCGGCATGCACATCCTGGTCAAGCCGGGCCCGGACGACGGCAACCTGGCCAGCCAGCGCATCGCCCTGTCCTCGTACGCCTACCTCGAGCGCATCGCCGTCGAGGAGTACATCGGCGGCGGTACCGAGCAGGACGCGGCCAAGCTCAAGACGGCCGAGGCCAAGATGAAGACCGACGGCGCCGCGATGGCCCGGGAGGCCAAGGCCAAGAACCCGGACTACGTCCCCCCGCCGGCCAACCCGACGACGATGGTCTCGGCCGTCGCGACGCTCCCGAGCACCGACCCGAGTGCCCGCGCCGCGCTCGCCGAGAAGGGCGTCACCGCCGAGAACTGGTGGGCGGTCAACACGCTCAAGTTCAACGCGTACGAGAAGATCGAGGCGGACATGGCCGACAAGGCCGTGAGCGAAGCCTCCGACATCGCCGACGGCGCCCAGCAGGACGCCTACATCACCGGTGCCGCCGTCGTGGTCGCCCTGCTCCTCGCCTTCATCCTGGCCGGCGCGGTGGCCCGACAGATGAGCCGCTCGATGCGCCAGCTCCGCAACGCCGCCTTCGGCATCGCCGAGCAGCGTCTGCCGATGCTGGTCGACCAGCTCTCGCGCACCGACCCCGGCCGAGTCGACACCCGTGTCCAGGCCATCCCGATCACCACCACCGACGAGATCGGCGAAGTCGCCCGCGCCTTCGACCAGGTCCACCGCGAGGCCGTCCGGCTCGCCGCCGAGCAGGCCCTGCTGCGGGGCAACATCAACGCGATCTTCACCAACCTGTCGCGCCGCAACCAGTCGCTGATCGAGGGCCAGCTGACCCTGATCACCGACCTGGAGAACAACGAGGCCGACCCGGACCAGCTCGAGAACCTCTTCCGGCTGGACCACCTCGCGACCCGTATGCGCCGCAACGGCGAGAACCTCCTGGTCCTCGCCGGCGAGGAGCCCGGCCGCCGCTGGGACCAGCCGGTCCCGCTGGTCGACGTGCTGCGCGCCGCCTCCTCCGAGGTGGAGCAGTACGAGCGCGTCGAGCTCTCGGGCGTCCCGGAGGCCGAGATCCACGGCCGTGCCGTGACCGACCTCGTGCACCTGCTCGCCGAGCTGCTGGAGAACGCCACGACGTTCTCCTCCCCGCAGACCAAGGTTCGCGTGACCGCCACCCGTCTCCCCGACGGCCGGGTCATGATCGAGATCCACGACAAGGGCATCGGCCTCACCGCCGAGGACTTCGCGGACATCAACCACAAGCTGGCCAACCCGCCGACCGTGGACGCCGCGATCTCGCAGCGCATGGGCCTCTTCGTGGTCGGCCGGCTGTCCGACCGGCACGGCATCCGCGTCCAGCTCCGCCCCTCGGGCGAGCAGGCCGGTACGACCTCGCTGGTCATGCTGCCCGACGCGATCACCCACGGTGGTGGCGGCGAGCAGCACGTGGACCGCGACGAGTTCACCGTCTCGCAGATCATCCCCGAGCAGAACTACGGCGGCGAGAACTTCAGCCAGCCCATGCGCACGGCCGCGGAACTCGGCTTCGACGACAGCCGTTACTCCGAGGTCCCCGACGACATACGTGAGCTGGACCCCGTCGGCCGCTCCCTGATGCGCGAGGAGCGCCGGGCGGCCCTGGAGTCCCAGTCGCACGAGCAGCCCGCCCTCCCCGGGCGCAACCCGCAGGACCCCGACGAGGGGCACGGGTACCCCGAGGACTTCAACGGGCAGCAGGGCTACGACACCGGCCAGGCCTACGACACGGGCCGGACCGGCTACCCCCAGCAGCAGCCCCCCGCGTACGACCGTCAGGCGACGTACGAGGACCAGCAGGCGCAGTACGAGGAGCAGCGGCACACGGCGTACGAGGAGCCGCAGCGCTCTGCGTACGACGAGCAGTACTACGCGCCCAACGGCGGCCTGCCGCAGAACGACACCTTCTCGCCGAACGGCGGCTACCCGGAGCCCTCCTATGCGGAGCCGGCTCAGGAGGAGCCCCCGGCGCAGGGTGCGAGCGGGCAGGGCGGTTTCGCCGCGTTCGAGCAGCGGCGTCACCAGGACGACTGGCCGCAGCAGGACGGTTACCAGAACGGCTACCCGAGCCAGTACCCTTCTCAGGCCCAGGAAACGGAATCTGCGCAGGCCGCTGACGCAAGTGAGCAGGACCGCGTAGGCTTCGACCGTCCGGGACCGGCTCACTCCGCCGCCCACTCGATGACCGACGCGGGACTCCCCCGCCGCGGACCCACTGCGAGCGGTGCGAACGGCACGGGCGGCGCCCGGCACGCGAGCCAGGAGCCTCCGGCTTCCACCCCGGAGAGCACCGGCGACAGCGACTGGCGCTCGGCTAACGACGAGCGGTGGCAGCAGGCTTCGCAGCTCCGGAAGCCCAGGGCCGGCGGGGTCACCTCCTCCGGCCTGCCGAGGCGGGTACCCAAGGCCAACCTGATCGAGGGTGCCGCCGAGAACACCCCCCAGGGAGGCCCGCAGGTCTCCCGCGCCCCGGAGGACGTCCGGGGCAGGCTGAGCAACCTGCGTCGCGGCGTGGAACGCGGACGCAACGCAGGCAGTGAAACGAACGGCCAGGGCTTCGGTCCTGACAGCACCTACAACCAGGAGCGTTAGTGTGAGCCCGATGAGCCAGGCGGCACAGAACCTGAACTGGTTGATCACCAACTTCGTGGACAACACCCCGGGGGTGTCCCACACCGTGGTGGTCTCCGCCGACGGACTCCTTCTGGCGATGTCCGAAGGCTTCCCCCGCGACCGCGCCGACCAGCTCGCGGCCGTCGCATCCGGCCTGACGTCCCTGACGGCAGGCGCCTCCCGGATCTTCGAGGGAGGCGCTGTGAACCAGACGGTTGTGGAGATGGAGCGGGGATTCCTCTTCATCATGTCCGTATCCGACGGCTCGTCCCTCGCGGTTCTCGCACATCCCGAGGCGGACATCGGTCTCATCGGGTACGAGATGGCACTGCTGGTCGACCGAGCCGGTACGGTCCTGACACCGGACCTTCGTGCGGAGCTCCAGGGGAGCCTGCTCAACTAACGGACGGACGGTGCGTTTTGGCGTCCCGTGGCCGTAAAGTTTCGGGACGCGGCTCCACAGCGATGGGTGCCAGGCACAGTCGGAGGAGGAGAAAGTGGCAACACCCCCAGGCGGTTCGTCTTCGGGCAACTGGTCGTACGGCCCTGCCCAGGGCCAGAACGACGGTGCGCAGAACCCGAACCGTTACAACTTCCCCTCCACACCGAGCCACCGGCAGCCGTACGCGCCGCAGGGCCCCGGCCCGTCGCCGTACGACCAGCCACCGGCCCCGCGTATCCAGCCTGTGCAGCCGCAGCGCCGCACCCCCGAGCCCGCGCCCGCCGGGGCGTCGAACAACCCGCTGGTGCGTCCGTACGCCATGACCGGTGGCCGGACCCGCCCGCGTTACCAGCTCGCCATCGAGGCGCTGGTGCACACCACTGCGCAGCCGCACCAGATGCAGGGCCAGTTGCCCGAGCATCAGCGGATCTGCAACCTCTGCCGGGAAATCAAGTCGGTCGCCGAGATCTCGGCGCTCCTCACGATCCCTCTCGGCGTGGCCAGGATCCTCGTCGCCGACTTGGCGGAGGCGGGACTGGTCGCCATCCATCAGCCCGGCGGCGACGAGAACGCCGGCGGCCAGCCAGACGTGACACTGCTCGAAAGGGTGCTCAGTGGACTTCGCAAGCTCTAGCGGCGGTCCTTCCCGCTCCACCACCTCAGCGAAGATCGTGGTGGCGGGTGGCTTCGGCGTGGGCAAGACCACGTTCGTCGGGGCCGTCTCGGAGATCAACCCGCTGCGTACCGAGGCCGTCATGACGTCAGCTTCGGCCGGCATCGACGATCTCACCCACACCGGGGACAAGACGACCACCACGGTCGCCATGGACTTCGGCCGTATCACCCTGGACCAGGACCTGATCCTGTACCTCTTCGGTACGCCCGGTCAGGACCGCTTCTGGTTCATGTGGGACGACCTGGTGCGCGGCGCCATCGGCGCGATCGTCCTGGTGGACACGCGGCGTCTCGCCGACTGCTTCCCGGCTGTCGACTACTTCGAGAACTCGGGTCTGCCGTTCGTGATCGCACTGAACGGCTTCGACGGGCAGCAGCCGTACAACCCGGACGAGGTGCGTGAGGCTCTGCAGATCGGGCCGGACACGCCGATCATCACGACGGATGCGCGGCATCGGGCCGATGCGAAGTCGGCGTTGATCACGCTGGTCGAGCACGCGCTTATGGCACGGCTTCGTTAGTCAGTAGCTGTGGGACAGCCCCTGGCGGCCTCTGGGTTGCCGGGGGCTGTTGCGTTGCCGGGTGCGGGTTGTTCGTGGCTTGTCGCGCAGTTCCCCGCGCCCCTAAAAGCCAAAAGCAAAAGCAAAAAGCAAGAGGCCCCTCCCGGTGGAGGGGCCTCTTTGGGTGCTGGGGTCAGCGCCAGCTGTGGGGGGCGCGGAAGCCCGGCTCGCGTTCCAGGCGGCGCCAGCCGGCCTTGATGCGGCCGCGGTGCGTCGGGGTCGGGTCGGTGGGGCGGGCGGCGGCGCGGGCCAGGAGGATCGCCGTGATGGCGGCGACTTCCTCGGGCTCGGCGTGGCCCTTCTCGACGCGGATGTCAGGGGTGTCCATGGGTGTCAGTCTCCGTGAGAGAGATGTCCGCTGGGTTACTGCGGAGGGTTGCCGTGCTTGCGGGAAGGCAGGTCGGCGTGCTTGGTCTGGAGCATCGCGAGGGACTTGATCAGTACCTCGCGGGTCTCGGCGGGGTCGATGACGTCGTCGACCAGGCCGCGCTCCGCCGCGTAGTACGGGTGCATCAGCTCGGACTTGTACTCCTTGACCATGCGGGCCCGCATGGCCTCGGGGTCCTCGGCCTCGGCGATCTGGCGGCGGAAGATGACGTTGGCCGCACCCTCCGCGCCCATGACGGCGATCTCGTTCGTCGGCCAGGCGTAGGTGAGGTCCGCACCGATGGACTGGCTGTCCATGACGATGTACGCACCTCCGTAGGCCTTGCGCAGGATCAGCGAGATCCTCGGCACGGTGGCGTTGCAGTAGGCGTAGAGCAGCTTCGCGCCGTGGCGGATGATCCCACCGTGCTCCTGGTCGACGCCGGGCAGGAACCCGGGTACGTCCAGAAGAGTGATGATCGGGATGTTGAAGGCGTCGCACATCTGGACGAAGCGGGCCGCCTTCTCGGAGGCCTCGATGTCCAGGACGCCGGCGAGCGCCTGCGGCTGGTTGGCGACGATGCCGACGACCTGGCCGTCCATCCGGCCCAGGGCGCAGATGATGTTCCGCGCCCAGCGCTCGTGGACCTCCAGGTAGTCGCCGTCGTCGACGATCTCCTCGATGACCTTGGCCATGTCGTACGGCCGGTTGCCGTCCGCCGGGACCAGGTCCAGGAGGACGTCCGAGCGGCGGTCCACCGCGTCCGTGGCCTGCGCGCGCGGCGGGTTCTCGCGGTTGTTCTGCGGGAGCAGCGAGAGGAGGTAGCGGACCTCAGCGATGCAGGTCTCCTCGTCGTCGTACGCGAAGTGGGAGACGCCGCTGGTCTCCGCGTGCACGTCGGCGCCGCCGAGGCCGTTCTGGGTGATCTCCTCGCCGGTGACCGCCTTGACGACGTCCGGGCCGGTGATGAACATCTGCGAGGTCTCGCGGACCATGAACACGAAGTCCGTCAGGGCGGGGCTGTAGGCCGCGCCGCCCGCACACGGGCCGAGCATCACCGAGATCTGCGGGATCACGCCCGACGCCTTGGTGTTGCGCTGGAAGATGCCGCCGTAGCCGGCGAGCGCGGAGACGCCCTCCTGGATACGGGCGCCGGCGCCGTCGTTCAGCGAGACCAGAGGGGCCCCGGCCGAGATGGCCATGTCCATGATCTTGTGGATCTTGGTGGCGTGGGCCTCGCCCAGCGCGCCGCCGAAGACCCGGAAGTCATGGGCGTAGACGAAGACCGTCCGGCCCTCCACCGTCCCCCAGCCGGTGATCACACCGTCGGTGTACGGCTTCTTGGCCTCCAGGCCGAAGCCCGTGGCCCGGTGCCGGCGGAGCTGCTCGACCTCGCGGAAGGAATCCGGGTCGAGGAGCAGCTCGATGCGCTCCCGCGCGGTCAGCTTGCCCTTGGCGTGCTGCGCCTTGGTCGCCTTCTCGCTCGGTCCGGCCACCGCCTGCGCACGGATCTCGTGCAGTTCGGCCACGCGTCCGCGCGCGTCGGTCGGCTCACCCGGCGCCTCATCCAAAACGGTCATGTAGCGACCATACGAAGCCAACCCAGGAAAGCGGGCCGTCGACTCCTCACAGTCTCCAGCGTGTTTTCCTGGTACCCCTGAACAGAACCATGGCGGAGTGCAGCCAATCCGACTGCTCAGAGGGTGTGCGGCTTGTAGGGGTCGCACAAAGACCTCAACCGAGAGTCACCTCACATCGGTGCGTGGCGCATACCTCCCCCGGGGTGACGCGCAGCCTCAGTCGAGGGCCGGTCGAGAGCACCTCGACGGTCTCGTCCGCGCCGATGATCCGGCGGACCGGGCGGTCCCAGGTGATCTCCAGCGGCTTGCCCGTGCGGGGCGGCTCGCTCGCACAGAGGGTAGCGGTACGGCCCCGGCGGACGGTCAGCACGCTCGCGCCGGCGGAAGCGGTGAGCGGGCCCGCCGTGCCGGCCTGCCAGAAGTTCGCGGCCGTGCAGCCGAGGGAGGGCACGGTGACCGCCTGGCAGGTCGCGTCGTTGGCGAGGACCGACAGCCAGCGGCGGTCGACGGCGCGGCGGGCGACCGCGCGGCGGGACGCCCCGGGCATGAGGACGTAGGCGTACGTGGCGTCCTCCGGGTCGGTGCCGTGGTCGAGCCAGAGGGTCTGCCAGCGGCGGGTGCGCCGCTCCGGCGTGCTGCCGGTGTTGATGTCGGACCAGGCGCCGGTGCGGTCCTCGCGCAGCGCCTTCGGCTCACGGCCGAGCAGGACCCAGCCGCCGTGGTCCTCCAGGTGGGCCCAGTTCGGGCCCTTCACGAAGCGCTGGGTGCCGGACTCGCCGAGGTTGCGGTTGTCGACGATCGTCTCCACCGGGACGCCGTCGGCACTGCTGATCCCGGCGCCGAGGCAGATCACCGCGTCCGCGAGGCAGAACCAGGACTTGCGGGCCTGGAGGGTGGAGCCGAGGCCTTTGAGGTGCTGGCCGAGCGCCGCGTACGCGCCGTCGGTGGTGCCGCCGACCCAGCGCGCGTCCGGGCGGGCGGTGCCCCACTCGCCGCCTTCCCGGTCGGCCAGGCGTTTGGTGGAGACGGTGGTGCCGGGCAGGCGGTACCAGTCCACCGTCGGCCAGAACCAGTCCGTGTACTGGTCGCTCGTACCGGACCACCAGCTCACCATCCCCGCGCCGGTGTGCCAGCCGCGTGGGTTCTCGCCGTTGCCGCACTCGTAGTGGGCGATGCGGTCGCTGGCCATGGCGATGTTCACGGTGAAGCCGGGGCGGCGGTGGACGGCACGGTCCATGGCGGCGAAGAGGTGGTGTCCGGTGGGTTCGGGTGCGGCCGGGGCGGGCGAGGCGGCGATGGCGTGCAGCCGGGCCAGGTCGGCCACGCCGAACTGGGGTGCCGTCAGGATCGGGGTGACCGTGTCCCGTTCGATCCAGCCCTTGATACGGGCGTGCCAGCGGTCGCGTTCCGCGGGGGTCGCGGCGGCCGCGAGGAGGGCGATGGCCGCGATGAGCTGCTGTCCGTGGAAGTGGTCGCTGCGCATGACCTTGCGGTCGTCGGTGCTGAGGTAACCGCGGCTGATGGCCCGGCCGTTGACGCTGTCCATGACCAGTCCGTCGTGGAGGAGCGGCGCGTAGGCCTGCTCGACGCTGTCGAGGATGATCTGCCGGTCGGGGTCGGTGACCGCCCAGTCGGATCCGGCGAGCAGGGCGAAGAGCCGGCCGAGGCCGTCGAGCATGACCTGTCCGTAGGTGCCCGAGTAGGCGACCCAGGTGTGCTGGACGAAGGAGCCGTCGGCGTAGAGGCCGTCGCCCCGGGTGACGTACGGGAAGACCGGGGAGAGCGCGTCACGGGCGAGGGCGATCTTGGCCGGGTCGCGACCGAGGATGCCGCGCAGGGCGACGGAGCGGCACAGGTCGACACGGTTGGCGCCGGTGGAGGTACCGGTGTAGTCGCCGAGGGCCGAGTCGGGGACGAAGTGATCGACGGCGGCGCAGGCGGCCCGGACGCGGGGGTCGCCCAGCTCGTCGTACAGGGCGGCTGTGATGTCCGTGAGCAGGCGAGGGCTGCCGATCTGCCATTCCCACCAGTTGCCGTAGCGGGTGGTGGAGGGGTTGTAGACGGTCGCGGAGAGGTGGTCGAGGCCGCGCAGGACGTCGGCGAGGAGGTCCGGGTCGGCGGTCGAGCCGGTGCCCTGCTGGGCGTAGGCCTGGGTCATGGTCCACAGGCGGCCGTAGCTGAGGGTGATGCCGGCCGGCGGGTCGAAGGGGTGCCCGGGCCAGAGGGAGTTCGCCGCCGGGGCCATGGAGGCGCGCAGGGCGCGGGCGAGTTCACCGGTCTCGGCGAGCCGGGAGGCGTACGGCTCCGCGGCCGGGTCGTAGCCGTCACCGAGCGCGATGCCGAGCCAGCGCCGGCGGAGGGTGTCGTACGGATCGGCGTCGGGAGCATCCGTGCCGCGGGGCGCGGGCGCCGCCCCGCCGGTCGCCGCCAGCGCCGCGGCCGCGACCAGCAGGGCCCGGCGGCTGGGGCGGAACAGGGTGGCGGCGGCCTTGGCCGTACGGCGAGTGAAGACACGACGCTGGGGAGTCATGCCCATGCCCTACCACGGGGAGACGGTCACCTGAACGGAGGATCCGGCCGGAGTGACCGGGATGGGGGAACGGGGGGACGCGGAGAGGCGAGCGGTCCCGCTGCGCCGCCCTGCGGGACGGCTGGCCGCCGGGGCTGCCTGACGGCAAGCCGGGTGAGCGGTTCGGCGGGTGCGGGCCCGGGAGGGGCAAGGAGGCAGGCGGTGGGGAGAGGGCACGACGGGGCCGGGGAGCCGGGCGCGGGCTGGGGAACGAGCACGGGCCGGGGGCCGAGCAGGCGCCGGCAACGAAGCGCGGGCGGGGCTCGGGCGGGGGCTCGGCAACGGCCGGGCTCGTGCGGGTCCCGGGCCTCGGGCGGGTCCCGGGCCTCGAGCGAGGGCTCAGGCGCAGGCCGACACGCGGGGCTCGAGCGCGGCCGGGGCTCGGGCTCGGGCGGGGGCTCGGCAACGGCCGGGCTCGTGCGGGTCCCGGGGCTCGACCGGGTCCCGGGGCTCGAGCGGGTCCCGGGCCTCGAGCGAGGGCTCAGGCGCAGGCCGACACGCGGGGCTCGAGCGCGGCCGGGGCTCGGGCACGGGCGGGGG
>NZ_JBHUQX010000162.1:0-19129 GCF_042674225.1 Streptomyces sp. NPDC056948 | reverse complement strand
GCGCACCGGTGGCGCCGCGCCTGAGGAAGCGAGGTGGGGGAAGGTCAGCCGAGGACGGCCAGCGCGTCGATCTCGATGAGGAGACCCGCGGGCAGGCCGACGTAGACCGTGGTGCGCGCGGCGGGCGGCTGGGTCAGGCCCTGCTCCTCGAAGTACGCGTTGTAGATCGCGTTCATCTCCGCGAAGTGGTCGACGTCGGTGAGGTAGACGCGGATCATCATCACGTCGTCCCAGCCGGAGCCGCCCTCCTCGAGGATCGCCTTGACGTTGGCCAGGGTCTGGAGGGTCTGCTCGCGCAGGGTCGGCCCGGCGGGCGTGGGCGCCTTGCCCTCCTCGGCGGGCAGGAAGCCGACCTGGCCGGCGACCTGGAGGATGTTGCCCTTCTTCACACCGTGCGAGAACTTCGCCGGCGGGGTGGTGTGGGTCTTCGGGGTGAGTGCGATCTTGTCCGTCATACGGTGCCCTTCACTGGTGTCCTGCCGGAGTACTCGCCGCTGATGGCGTCCGCCGTACGGCGCACCAGCGGCAGGAGGGTGAGGAGTTCGTCGGCGGTGACGACGACGTTCGGCGCGGAGACCGACATCGCGGCGACGACCCGGCCGTCGGCGCCGCGGATGGGCGCCGCGACGCAGTTGATGGACTCCTCGTGGCCGCCGAGGTCGGTGGCCCAGCCCTGTTCGCGCACCTTCTCCAGCTCGCGCAGGAACGCGCCGGCGTTGGGTGTCGAACGGGACGTGTAGGTGGGGTAGTCGAGCTTCTCCGTGACGGCCCGCCGCTCGTGCTCGGGCAGGTCGGCGAGCAGCAGCTTCGCGACCGCGGCGACGGTGATGGCGACGGGCTTGCCGATCCGGGAGTACATCCGCACGGGGTAGCGGCTCTCGACCTTGTCGATGTAGAGGACCTCGTTCTCCTCGTACACGGCGAGGTGCACGGTGTGGCCGCAGCTCTCGTTGAGGCGGACCAGGTGGGGATGGGCGATCTCGCGGACGTCGAGGTTCTCCATCGCTTCCTGGGCGAGCGCGAAGAGGCGGGCGCCGAGGCGGTAGCGCTGGTCGGACTGGCGGTAGACGAGGCCGTGCTCGTGGAGGGTGCGCAGCAGGCGCAGGGCCGTGGACTTGTGCACGCCGAGGCGGTCGGCGACCTGTCCCAGGTCGGCGGGGCCCTCGGCGAGCAGCGGCAGGATGCTCAGCGCGCGGTCGACGGTCTGGCTCATGGCGTACGTACCTCCTCGTCGGCCCGCTGTGCCTCCGCGGTCCAGCCCGGGCCGAGTCGCAGTCTCCCCCATGCCGCGTCGTCCAGGGCGGCGAGCCGGTCGGCGTGCTCCCGGGAAGGGGGTGTGGCGTGGTCGCCGGGGACGGTGAGTGCGGCGGCGGCCATCAGATGCCCGTGCCGCAGCCGGTCCCGGACGGGCAGGCCGCGCAGGGTGGCGGAGAGGAACCCGGCGGCGAAGGCATCGCCGGCGCCGACCTCGGCGACGACGTCGACCCGCGGGGCGGGGACGAAGGTGACGTCCCGCTTCTCGAAGACGGTCGCCCCGGCGGCGCCCTGCTTGACGACCAGCACGTCGGGTTCGGGGAGGGCGGCGCGGACGGCCTCGGGGCTGTGCAGCCCCCAGGCCTCGTCCTGTCCCACGAAGACGAGGTCGGCGCCCCGTGCGAGGTCGCGCAGCACCCGGGGCGCGTCCGTGTCACCCCAGAGTCCGGGCCGGTGGTTGACGTCGAAGGAGACCAGGGGGCGGCCGGGCCGGCGTGCGGTCAGCTCGCGCATCAGCTCCAGGCAGCTCGCGGACAGCGCGGGCGTGATCCCGGAGAGGTGCAGCACGCGCCCGGCGCGCACCGCCGCCGGATCGGGGTCCGTCACGCTCATCGCGGACGCCGCGGAACCGGCCCGGTAGTACGCCACCTCGTGCGCGTCGGTGGCCCGGTCCCCGGCGGTGCGGAAGTAGATGCCCGTGGGGCGGCCGGGATCGCGCCGGACGTGTGCCACGTCGACCCCGTACCCGCCGATCGCCTCGACCAGGTGATCGCCGAACGGGTCGTCGCCCACCCGGCTCACCCACCGCACGGAATGCCCGGCTGCGGCCAGCACGCACGCCACGTTCGACTCCGCCCCGCCGATGCCCCGGTCGAAGGAGGGCACATCGGCGAGCCGCCCCGGCCGGGAGGGCAGGAACGTGACCATGGACTCGCCGAGCGCGACGACGTCCACGACGTCGGGGGCGTTGCAGGGTCCGGTGGGGGTCACGATGCTCGTAGCTCCTCGTCGGGTCAGTCGGTGGCCATTTCATTGACCGCGGGTGGCCGAGATGTTAGACAGCGTTCAGCGACATACGCAATGCAGATTGCAGAGAATGCAACACGCCTGATCAGGAGGCTCCATGACAGCCGACACCGCCGCCGAGTCCCTCGCCCGGCTCGCCGCAGAGCGCGTCGATCACCGCTTCAAGGGCCTCCCGCCGGACGCCGACGGCCTGACCGTGGGCGAGCTGGCCGCCCAGCGCCGCAACCTGTTCACCGGCGGCTTCGCCACGCCCGTGCTCGCGCTGTCCGCCGAGCGCCTGGAGCACAACCTGAAGCTCATGGAGACGTACGCGGCCCGGCACGGCCTGGCCTTCGCGCCGCACGGCAAGACCTCCATGGCCCCGCAGCTCTTCCAGCGGCAGATCGAGCACGGGGCGTGGGGCATCACGCTGGCGGTCCCCCACCAGGTGCGGGTGGCGCGCGCGTTCGGGACCCGGCGGGTGTTCCTCGCGAACGAGCTGGTCGACCCGGCGGCCCTGCGCTGGGTCTCCGCCGAACTCGACGCCGACCCGGACTTCCGCTTCGTCTGCTACGTCGACTCCGTGCGCGGGGTGGAACTGATGGACGCCGCGCTGAGCGGGGCAGGGCGCCCCGTGGACGTCGTCGTCGAACTCGCCGCCGGGGAGGGCGCCCGGACCGGGGTCCGTACGGAGGCGGAGTGCGCGGCGGTCGCGGACGCGGTCGCGGGCACCCGGACCCTGCGGCTGGTCGGTGTCGCGGGCTACGAGGGCGAGGTGCCGAAGGCCGACCCGGAGCGGGTGACGGCGTGGCTGCGGCGGCTGGTCTCGCTCGCCGCCGGCTTCGACGAGGCCGGGCGCTTCGATGGCTTGGACGAGATCGTCGTCAGCGCGGGCGGCAGCGCCTGGTTCGACGCGGTCGCCGAGGTCTTCGCGGAGATCCCCGGACTCTCCCGTCCCGTGCTGAAGTTGCTGCGCTCGGGCGCCTACGTCTCGCACGACGACGGCCACTACCGCAAGCTGACCCCGTTCAACCGGGTCCCCGAGGAGGGCGCCCTGGAGCCGGCGTTCCGTCTGTGGACGCAGGTGGTGTCACGGCCCTCCGCCGAGCAGGCCTTCGTCAACGCGGGCAAGCGGGACGCGGCCTACGACCTCGATCTGCCCTTCGCCCAGGCGATCCGCCGGGACGGCGCCGAGCGCCCGGCCACCGGGGTGTCGGTGACCGGCCTGTCCGACCAGCACGCCTGGCTGAGCACCACGCCGGAGGCGGAGCTGGAGGTCGGGGACTGGGTCGGTCTCGGTCTGTCCCATCCGTGCACGTCGTTCGACAAGTGGCAGCTCATCCCGGTCGTGGCGGCGGACGGCACGGTCGTCGACTACGTCCGTACGTTCTTCTAGGAGGCCCGCGCGATGGAAGAGCTCGTCATCCGGGACGCGGAGGTCGTGGACGGCTCCGGCGGACCCTCGTACCGGGCCGATGTCGTGGTCGACGGCGGCCGGATCGTCTCGATCGTCAAGGAGGCCGCGGCGGCCGGCTGCCAACGGCCGGAGGCGCGCCGGGAGCTGGACGCGGAGGGGCTGGTCCTCTCCCCCGGCTTCGTCGACATGCACGCCCACAGCGACCTGGCCCTGCTGCGCGACCCCGACCACAGCGCCAAGGCCGCGCAGGGCGTCACCCTGGAGGTCATCGGCCAGGACGGACTGTCGTACGCGCCGGTCGACGACCGCACGCTGGGCGAGGTGCGCCGGGCGATCGCCGGGTGGAACGGCTCCGGTGACGACATCGACTTCGACTGGCGGTCGGTCGGCGAGTACCTGGACCGGCTGGACCGCGGGATCGCGGTCAACGCCGCCTATCTGATCCCCCAGGGCACGGTCCGCGCGCTCGCCGTCGGCTGGGAGGACCGGCAGGCGACCCCCGAAGAGCTCGACCGGATGCGGCAGTCGGTCGCCGAAGGCATGAAGCAGGGCGCGGTCGGCATGTCGTCCGGGCTGACGTACACGCCCGGCATGTACGCGCGGGACGCCGAACTGACCGAGCTGTGCCGGGTGGTGGCGTCGTACGGCGGCTACTACTGCCCGCACCACCGCTCCTACGGCGCGGGCGCCCTGGAGGCGTACCGGGAGATGGTCGCCCTGACCCGGGAGGCGGGCTGCTCCCTGCATCTCGCCCACGCCACCATGAACTTCGGCGTGAACAAGGGCAGGGCTCCGGAGCTCCTGTCCCTCCTGGACGAGGCGCTGGCGGCCGGGGCCGACATCAGCCTCGACACGTACCCCTACACACCCGGCTGTACGACGCTGGCGGCCATGCTGCCGAGCTGGGCGAACGAGGGCGGCCCCGAGGCGGCCCTCGAGCGGCTGGCGGACGAGGGGACGGCCGAGCGGATCCGCCACGACCTGGAGGTCACGGGCTCGGACGGCTGTCACGGCGTGCCCATCGAGTGGGACACGATCGAGATCTCGGGGGTGGGCGAACCGGCCCTGGCGGAGTTCGTCGGCCGGACGGTCCGGGAGTCGGCGGACGTGCGGGGCGAGGACCCCTGGGCGACCGCGCGCGGGTTGCTGCTGGCCGACCGGCTGGCCCCGACGATCCTCCAGCACGTCGGCCACGAGGAGAACGTCCGGGCGATCATGCGCCACCGTGTGCACACGGGCGGCTCGGACGGCATCCTCCAGGGCGCCAAGCCGCACCCGCGCGCCTACGGAACCTTCCCGCACTACCTCGGGCACTACGTGCGGGAGTTGGGGGTGCTGTCGCTGGAGGAGTGCGTCGCGCACCTCACCTCGCGCCCGGCGGCCCGGCTGAGGCTGCCGGACCGGGGCCTGGTGCGCGAGGGGTACATCGCCGACCTGGTCCTCTTCGATCCGGCGACGGTGGCGGCGGGGTCATCCTTCTCCGAACCCCGCACGCTCCCGACGGGCATCCCGTACGTCCTGGTCGCCGGCCGCTTCGTGATCGAGGACGGCCGGCGTACGGACGTCCTGGCGGGCCGGGCGGTGCGCGGAACCGCCCGCGCGTGACCACCCGGCCCGGCACCCTGCCCTACGGCTTGGGCAGGGTGCAGCCGCTCGCGCTCAGGTCGAGCTTGTTGTCGACGCCGAAGCAGGCCGGGATCTGGTAGGTCTGCTGGGCGTAGTTGATGCCCTTGTGGACGGTCACGTTGCCGTTCGCGTCCACCTCACAGGGGTTGTTCACCGTGCAGCGCTCGCCGTCCTCGTTGCCGGTGTTGTTGATCGCGACGACCTTGCCGGTGGCCTGGTCGACGACGGGCGAGCCGGACGTGCCGCCGATGGTGTTGCAGGCGGAGGTGTAGCGGACCGAGTCCTTGAAGGTCCAGTCGCCCTCCTTCAGGGTGGGCGCGAACCCGTCGATGTCGCAGCTGTAGATCCGCTTCCAGTAGCCCGAGACGACGCTGATGGCGGTGCCGGCGACCGGGTGCGAGTCGTTCAGCGTCAGCGCGTTGATGCCGTACGAGCTCTTGATCTGCCCGTACGTGGTGGTGAGCTGGTAGAACGCGACGTCCGTGTCGGTCATCGTGCCGTACGCGAGCTTGGCGGCGCGCAGGGTGGCCACGCGCGAGCCGGAGGCGTTGAGCAGGCCGAAGGTACGGCTGGAGGCCTGGTCGACGCGGACCTCGCCGGGCTGGGGCATGCCCCCGTCCAGACAGTGTCCGTTGGTCATCACCAGCGCCGGGTCGTTGTCCTCGGAGTCCGGCATGCGGACGACGGAGCCGGAGCAGTTGCTGAGCGCGACGGTGCCGGCGAAGTTCACAGCCTTGGCCGACGGGCTCCTGAGCCCGGACAGGGTCTCCGTTGCGGACGTGACCACGTCCGAGACGGCGGACGTGACCTTGCCCGTGTCCGCGGCCTTGCCGACGCCCGTGGGGGCGGCCTCGGCAGCGGTCGCGGGAGCCGCGCCGGCCCCGGCTATCGCCAGGGCACAGAAGGCGGCGGCGAGAGGTTTTCTCATGGGGGGTCCCCTCTTGCGACGGAGGCGGCCGGAAAACTTCCGGCCGCCCGCAGTGTTGTCATGCGCATTGTGATCGTCGCAAGGCGGGCGGCACAAGAACCTGTTTCACAACGGGCCCCTCGGCGTCCGGGCCGACCCTACGCAACCGCCGTGACCTGCCGGGAACTTGGGGGGCAGGGTTGGGGGACTTGATGGCCGCTTCCGAGCTTCGTCGGGTTTTGCCCGGGTACCGGCGCCCCGTCCGGGGACGCGGGGAACCGCGCGCCCGTCGCCCCTTTGGCCTACTCCGACTCCCCGCGCACTACCGGTGCCCCAGAGGCCAATGAGGCTGCGTATGGCGATATCGAGCCAAACCGGCGCGTCTCACGTGGCGGAAAACACGAGCCGCGGGGCATTACCGGGCCGTAAGCTCCCTGACATGCAGGTGATCCAGTCGACCAAGCTCGCCAACGTCTGTTACGAGATCCGGGGCCCGGTGCTCGAGGAGGCGATGCGGCTGGAAGCCGCAGGTCACCGCATCCTCAAGCTCAACACCGGCAACCCGGCGGCGTTCGGCTTCGAGTGTCCGCCCGAGATCCTGGAGGACGTCCTCCGGAACGTGTCCTCGGCGCACGGGTACGGGGACGCCAAGGGGCTGCTGGCCGCGCGGCGCGCGGTCGTCATGCACAACCAGACCCTCGGCATCGAGACCGACGTCGAGCACGTCTTCATCGGCAACGGCGTCTCCGAGCTGATCGTGATGGCGATGCAGGGGCTGCTCGACGACGGCGACGAGGTGCTCGTACCGGCGCCCGACTACCCGCTGTGGACCGCCGCCGTCTCCCTGTCCGGCGGCACCGCCGTGCACTACCGGTGCGACGAGCAGGCCGACTGGATGCCGGACCTGGCCGACGTCGAGCGCAAGGTCACCGACCGCACCAAGGCGATCGTCATCATCAACCCCAACAATCCGACCGGGGCCGTCTACGACGAGGCGATGATCAAGGGGCTCACCGACATCGCCCGCCGCCACAACCTGCTGGTCTGCTCGGACGAGATCTACGACAAGATCCTCTACGACGAGGCCACGCACATCCCGACCGCCGCCGTCGCCCCCGACCTGCTCACCCTCACCTTCAACGGCATGTCGAAGGCGTACCGGGTCGCGGGCTACCGGGTCGGCTGGATGTCGATCTCCGGGCCGCGCGCACACGCCGACTCCTACATCGAGGGCCTGACGATCCTCGCGAACATGCGGCTGTGCGCGAACATGCCGGGACAGCACGGCGTGGTCGCGGCGCTCAGCGGACGGCAGACGATCAACGACCTGGTGCTGCCGGGCGGGCGGCTGCGCGAGCAGCGGGACGTGGCGTACGAGCTGCTGACCCAGATCCCGGGCGTGACCTGCGTGAAGCCGAAGGGCGCGTTGTACCTCTTCCCGCGTCTCGACCCCAAGGTCTTCAAGATCAAGGACGACCGGCGCATGGTCCTGGACCTGCTCCGGCGCGAGAAGATCATGGTCGTCCAGGGCACCGGCTTCAACTGGCCGGAGCCGGACCACTTCCGCGTGGTGACCCTGCCGTCGGTCGGTGATCTGCGGGACGCGGTGAGCCGGATCGGGCACTTCCTGGACGGCTACGGCCAGCCCTGACCGGAGACCCGCTCACACTGCGTGTGCAGGCAGTCCGGTTTTGTGAACAACTCAACTTTAGACGAAATCTAAGCTAGGATGGCTTCCTGAAGCACTCAGGAGGCCGTCCCATGTACGAACCGATCCGCGCCAAGTCGGTCCACAGCACGATGGCCGGCACCACCGCCGATTTCCCCCACCGATCGCGTGAGGAGGAGCTGGACATCCAGCTCGCGGGCCATCTCGCCGCGCTGCTCGCCGTCACGGACGAACTGCGCGCGGCAGCGCCGTCGGCCGACCTGGACACCTCGGCGGAGCGGCTCACGGAGCAGGTGGCCCGGTTGAGGGGTGGGCGCACGCCGACCCGGGCGTCCAGGGGCCGGCGCGAGCGGGGCGCCGTGGCGCTCCATCGGCGGGCGCATGCCCTGGCGGGGCGTGCGCTGGTCGTGGCCGCGTCGCGTGCCGATACGGCTGCCGCCATCCTTGCCGCCGAGTGCATGGACGCCCATACGGCGGCGCTGGATCCGCGCACACTCGCGTCCCACTGAGCCCGGTTCACGGGCTCCCATCAACGGCCCCGGTCCGCGCGCACCCGCAGCGACGCGCGGGCCGGGTGCCACAGCACTGCGTTGGCTTGAGCCGTATATCGCCGTTGGGGTATCGCCCGTGAGCGGGTGCGGGCTCAGTGTGGCTTGTCGCGCGGTTCCCCGCGCCCCTGAAAAGGTCGGTCAGCGTCTGACGTAGACCTCCGCTGACGCTGTTGAGGCCTCGTGCAGATCGTCGCCCGGCCAGGTGACCGTGTAGGTCACGTCGCGGTAGGTGCGGGGGATGTCGTTGATGGTGAATGTGCCGTCCGCGGCTACGGTCACCGACGAGAGCGTGCCCGTGCCGAGGCGGTCCTCGCGGACGACCTTGAGCACCGCACGGTCCGCGAGAGCCTTGCCCCGTGCCTCGAACCTGCCGGTGATCTCGATGCCGTCGGACAGGTTCGCCTCGTCCGGGGCGGTGAGGGCGATGGAGGTGGGCGCCTTGGCGACCGTCACCGTGTGGGTGATGTCCGTGGCCGGGCGGTGGGTCAGGTCGCCGAGGTAGGACACGGTGTACGTGGCCTCGCCCAGCCGGTCGGGCTCGTCGAGGACCGTGAAGGTGCCGTCCGCCTTGACGGTGGCGGTGCCCAGGTCATGGGTGCCGTTCGCGTCGGTACGGGTCGCCTTGACCTTCAGCGGCTCGGCGGGCGCCGGCCCGTCGTGCTCCAGCCGGCCGCGCACGGCCAGCGGCTCGCCCGCCACGGCCTGGCCGGGGCTGTGGGTGAGGCCACCGGTGAAGCGGGCGTCGTACTGGACGGCGGGCGGCTTGATGATGTGCAGCCAGTACTGGCCGCCGGCCGCGTTGGTGGTGACCGCGAACAGCCGGGATCCGTCCGCCGCCCACTTCATGCCGCGCGGCACGACCCGGTCGCCGTCGAGGCTGCCCTCGAAGACGAACTCCAGCGGGGTGGTGGAATCGCCCGGGTCGGCGGGCTGCACCAGCAGGTCGGGGACGGCGCCGGTGGCGGACGCGCCCCGTGCGATGTACTTGCCGTCGCCGCTGAAGGCGACCGCGCTGGCGGTGGCCCCGTCGGGCAGGGCCCGGTAGCCGGTCGCCGCGTCCGAGAGGTCGCCGGTGTTCAGCAGCCTGGTGCCCGCGGTGGCGTCGGCGAGGGCGACCTTGCCGCCGTCGGCGGAGAACGCCAGGTCCTTGAGGTTCAGGGCGCCGTTGCCCTGGCCGTCGGCGAAGCGCCGTGCGGCATTGCGGACGAGGGCGCCGTCACTCGTGTCATACACGGCGAGGAAGGGGTCGGCCGCCTTCGCGTTGGGCGGCTGGCCCATGAGCATGCGGTCCCCGGCGCCGGCCTCCAGCAGCAGATCGCCGCTGTCGTTCCAGCCGGTGCGGGTGTGCACGCCGTTCACGATTCCGTCGAGGTGGGTCTCGGCGGTGGCGCACTGGGAGGTCGAGGACGCGTAGGGCGTCGTGAAGTAGAGCTGGCCGCCGGACTGGGCGACCTCGCGGCCGCAGGTGTCGGTGTTGGCGGAGGCGACGGTGGTGCGCTGGTAGGTGGTGGTGTCGAAGGCATCGATACGGTCGCGCAGACCCGCGTACAGCGTGTTGCCGTCGGCGCTGACCGCGAGGCCGGAGACATGGACCTGGTTGGTGGTGAGGGTCGTGAGGCGCTCACCCTCGAAGCTGTAGACGGCGATGGTGCCGGAGTTGAGGTAGTAGCCGACGTTGCTGTCCGCCACGAAGACACGCTGGTGGACGTTGTCGACGGCCAGCGCCGAGTACGACGAGATCGGCAGCTTGGCCACGGCGTCGGAGGCCGCCGCGTGCGCCGCGGGTGCGGCGGCGACGGTGAGGCCGGTCCCCGCGAGTAACGCGGCGGACAGCGTGGCCGCGATCCGTCTGGAACGGTGTGCAGTATTCAACTGTGCCCCCCACAGGCTGTCTTGAGAGCCCCACCGGGACCGGTGAGGCGCCTGTAGAGCATGTAACAGGCGTGAAGATTCCGTGAGCAAGGGGGCGCGACGGGAACGACGAAGGCAGGAGCTCGCACGCCGTTGTGCGAACCCCTGCCTCCGGTGGTGCCGTCACCGCGGCCGGCCGTGACGATGTTGCTGGTCAGGGCACTCTCGGTAGACCGGCCGCGGAGTCTTGGGTGCGGGTCTCAGCCCAGGCGCTTCACCAGCGCGCGGTACTCGTCCCACAGTTCCTTCGGCGTGTGGTCGCCGAAGGTGTTGAGGTGCTCGGGGACCAGGGAGGCCTCCTCGCGCCAGACCTCCTTGTCGACCGTGAGCAGGAAGTCCAGGTCGGTGTCGGACAGTTCGAGGCCGTCCGTGTCGAGGGCGCCCTTCGCCGGCAGGACGCCGATCGGCGACTCGACACCCTCGGCCGTGCCGTCCAGGCGTCCCACGATCCACTTGAGGACACGGGCGTTCTCGCCGAAGCCGGGCCATACGAACTTGCCCTGGTCGTCCTTGCGGAACCAGTTGACGTAGTAGATCTTCGGCAGCTTGGACTGGTCCTTGTCCTTGGCCACGTCGATCCAGTGGGCCATGTAGTCGCCCATGTTGTAGCCGCAGAACGGCAGCATCGCGAACGGGTCGCGGCGCAGCTCGCCGACCTTGCCCTCGGCGGCGGCGGTCTTCTCGGAGGCCACGTTGGCGCCGAGGAAGACGCCGTGGTTCCAGTCGAAGGACTCCGTCACCAGCGGTACGGCGGTGGCGCGGCGGCCGCCGAAGAGGATCGCCGAGATCGGCACACCCTTGGGGTCCTCCCACTCCGGCGCGATGATCGGGCACTGCGAGGCCGGAACGGTGAAGCGGGCGTTGGGGTGGGCGGCCGGGACGCCGGACTCCGGGGTCCAGTCGTTGCCCTTCCAGTCCGTCAGGTGGGCCGGAGTCTCCTCCGTCATGCCCTCCCACCAGATGTCGTTGTCGTCGGTGAGGGCGACGTTGGTGAAGACGGAGTTGCCCCACAGCGTCTTCATCGCGTTGGCGTTGGTGTGCTCGCCGGTGCCGGGGGCGACACCGAAGAAGCCCGCCTCGGGGTTGATGGCGTAGAGCCGGCCGTCCTCGCCGAAGCGCATCCAGGCGATGTCGTCGCCGATGGTCTCGACCGTCCAGCCGGGGACGGTCGGCTCCAGCATCGCGAGGTTGGTCTTGCCGCAGGCGCTCGGGAAGGCCGCGGCGACGTACTTGGCCTCGCCGCGCGGCGGGGTGAGCTTGAGGACCAGCATGTGCTCGGCCAGCCAGCCCTCGTCACGCGCCATCACGGAGGCGATGCGCAGGGCGTAGCACTTCTTGCCGAGCAGGGCGTTGCCGCCGTAGCCGGAGCCGTAGGACCAGATCTCCCGGTCCTCGGGGAAGTGCGAGATGTACTTGGTCTGGTTGCAGGGCCAGGGGACGTCCTCCTGGCCGGGCTCCAGCGGGGCTCCCAGGGTGTGCACGGCCTTGACGAAGAAGCCGTCGGAGCCGAGCTCGTCCAGGACCGCCTGGCCCATGCGCGTCATCGTGCGCATGGCGACGGCGACGTACGCCGAGTCGGTGATCTCGACGCCGAGCGCGGACAGCGGCGAGCCCAGCGGGCCCATGCAGAAGGGCACGACGTACAGGGTGCGGCCCCGCATCGAGCCGCGGAACAGGCCGCCCTGGCCCCCGGCGCCCTGGAAGATCTCCCGCATCTCGGCGGGGGCCTTCCAGTGGTTGGTCGGGCCCGCGTCCTCCTCCTTCTCGGAGCAGATGAACGTCCGGTCCTCCACGCGGGCGACGTCGGTGGGGTCGGAGGCCGCGTAGTAGGAGTGGGGGCGCTTGATCGGGTCGAGTTTCCGGAAGGTGCCCTTCTGGACGAGCTCCCCGCACAGGCGCTCGTACTCGGCCTCGGATCCGTCACACCAGACCACGTTGTCCGGCTGGGTCAGCTCGGCGATCTCGTTCACCCACGAGATCAGCCCCTGATGAGTGGTGGGGACGGTGGGAGCCGCGATGTCGCGCGCCACGATTGCTCCTAAATGAGGGATTTTTGTTGATGTGGAGGCCCCGTGGGGGCTGCGACCCGGATGCTTCACGGTGAAACCAGGCGCTCATCCGGTGCCGACCGCACTCATTTGATCATCCGACGTCCGCGCCCATCTGTCCAGAGGAGCGCACAGGTGAGCAACGTGAGGATCGCCACGGTTTCTCGAGACGCTTTGCGTGCACGTTGGGTTCATATGACCGTCCGTTTGCGTAACCATCGTCGGGCGGCGGTGAGAGGATGGCCACTCTTCATCGGCCAATCGACCGGACTGATAGGTCACTTACGGTTCCGTAGCTACCATTCGGCCATGACTGCGTTCGTCCCCGACGCGCCCTCGGATACGCCGGCCGACGGCCGCGGCCCGGTGGCGCTCTCCTTGCCGCACCCTGTGAAGCCCAAGCTGCGCGGCTGGCTGCACCTCGGCATGTTTCCGGCCGTTCTCGTCGCGGGCCTGGTCCTGACCGCCCTCGCCGACTCGTCCAGAGGGCGCCTCGCCTGCGGTATCTACGTGCTGACGGCGTGCCTGCTGTTCGGCGTGAGCGCGCTGTACCACCGGGGCAACTGGAGTCCGCGCATGGACGGCGTTCTGCGCCGTCTGGATCACGCCAATATCTTCTTGATCATCG
This sequence comes from Streptomyces sp. NPDC056948, assembly GCF_042674225.1. Lineage (NCBI taxonomy): Bacteria > Bacillati > Actinomycetota > Actinomycetes > Kitasatosporales > Streptomycetaceae > Streptomyces > Streptomyces sp. NPDC056948. Next base: position 6,113 of record NZ_JBHUQX010000162.1, on the reverse strand, counting down.
CGGGCACGTACACACCGCTGACCATGCTGCTCCTGCCGGGCGCGAAGGGTCAGTGGCTGCTGTGGGGCGTCTGGGCCGCGGCGGCGGCCGGGATCATCTTCCGCGTCTTCTGGGTCGGCGCCCCGCGCTGGCTCTACACGCCGTGCTACATCGCGATGGGCTGGGCGGCCGTCTTCTACCTGCCGGACTTCATGCGGACTGGCGGCATCGCCGTCCTCGTCCTCGTCATCGTCGGCGGCCTGCTCTACAGCGCGGGCGGCGTGGTCTACGGGATAAAGAAGCCCAACCCGTCGCCGCGCTGGTTCGGCTTCCACGAGGTGTTCCACTCGTTCACCCTGGCGGCCTTCATCACGCACTACGTGGGAATCTCGCTGGTGGCGTACCAGCACGCGTAGATCCCCCACCCGACTTTCACGGCCACGGCTCTCCAGCCGTGGCCGATTTCGTTGCGCTGGGGGTGCCCCCAGGCGTTCAGCACTGGGGAGGATGGCGGACGCCTACGTCGTCGTGTTCGCCGCCCTGATGCTCCCCGCCGGGCTGCTCGGCGACCGGTTCGGGCGGCGGCTGACGCTGGTCACCGGGCTCGGGATCTTCCTGGCCGGCTCGGTCGTGGGCGCCCTGGCCGGGGACGTGACCTGGGTCGTCGCCGCCCCTGCCGTGATGGGCGTCGGAGGCGCGCTGGTCATGCCGCTCGGCCCGATCATCGGCGGCCGGCTGCTCGACCACTTCTGGTGGGGCTCGGTCTTCCTGGTCAACGTCCCGATGGTCGGCATCGGCATCACGGCCTGCCTCTTCCTGCTGCCCGAGACTCGGGACCCCGCCTCCCCCGAGGTCGACACGGTCTCGACGGCACTCACCGCCGCCGGCCTCGGCGCCCTCGTCCACGCCATCGTCGAGGCGCCCACGCGCGGCTGGGGCGACCCGCTGGTGGCCGGGTTCCTCACGGGCTCCGCGGTCCTGATGACCGGACTGGTCCTGCGTGAGCGGCGGGCGGCACGGCCCATGCTCGACATGGAGCTGCTCTCCCACCGCGGTTTCCTCGTCAACACGCTCGCGGCGACCCTGGTCACCTTCGTCCTGGCGGGCCTGCTGTTCCTGCTGCCGCCCTACCTCCAGGCCGTCCTCGGCCACGACGCCCTCGGCACCGGACTGCGGCTGCTGCCGATGATGGGCGGGCTGATGGTCGCCGCGCGCGCCGCCCAGCCGGCGGCCGCCCGGGTCGGCCCCCGCGCGGTGGTCAGCGCCGGCCTGGTCGTGCTGGCCTTCGCCGCGTTCCTCCGCAGCCGTACGGCGGCCGACTCCGGCTACGGCTTCACCGCGCTGTGGCTGACCATCACCGGCCTCGGCTTCGGCTTCGCGGTGGTCCCGGCGATGGACGGGGCCCTGGCCGCGCTGCCCGCCGACCGGGCCGGCTGGGGGTCCCCCCACGCCGTTAAGGCAGTGGGGGAGGCTCAGGGCTGCTGATGACCCTGCGCCAGGTGGGCAGCGCGATCGGCATCGCCCTGCTCGGCAGTCTGCTCGCGGGCGTCTACCGGGACCGGCTCGACGTCACCGGGCTGCCCGCCCGGGCCGCCGACACCGCCGGGGAGTCCGTGGTCGCGGCCTACCTCGTCGCCGAACGGACCTCCGCGCCCGGCCTGGCCGCCTCCGCGGACAGCGCGTACGTCCACGGCATGGGCGTCGTCCTGCTGGTCTGCGGCGTCGCGTCCCTGGTCGCCGCGCTGTTCGCCGGGGCGTTCCTGCCCGACCCACGGCCTGCCCCGGGCGGGGCGAGCGGCGCCCCGGCCATGGCCGAGCCCGAGGCCGATGCCCGACAATGACCTTCATGACGGCCCCACGCACCACCCCCGCCGACCGGCCCCCGCTGGGACTCCGGGAGCGGAAGAAGATCAAGACCCGCCAGGCGATCCGCGGCGCGACCTACGCGCTGATCGAGGAGCAGGGCTACGACGCCACGACGATCGAGCAGATCGCCGACCGTGCCGAGGTGTCGCCGTCGACCGTCTTCCGCTACTTCCCGACCAAAGAGGACATCGTCGTCACCGACGAGTGGGACCCGGTCATGCTGGCGGAGCTGCGGGCCCGGCCGGAGGACGAGTCGTGGGCCGACGTCCTGAGGCACGTGATGCGCAAGGCACTCGACCTGAGCCTCGCCGAGGAACCCGAGGTGACCCGGCTGCGGACACGGCTCGGGGTCGAGGTGCCGGCGGTCCGGGCCCGCATGATCGAGAGCACGGCGGCCACCGGCCTGCTGCTCCGCGAAGCTCTCGCCGAGCGCTCCGGGCTCGACCCGGACAGCCTGGAGCTGCGGGTCTTCGCCATGTCCGTGATGGGCGGGCTGATGGAGGTCTCCCACTACTGGGCCGAGACCGGCCACCGGGACGACATCCGGGACCTCGTCGACCGCGCCCTGGACATCCTGGAACACGGCCTGCCGACCGGAAAACCCTGAGGCGGCGGCCCTCCGCCGTGTCATCCTGACCAGGTGAACGGTCCCGAGATCCACGTCGAGTTCGCCCCCGAGCTGCATGTGTTCGTCCCCCGGGCCCGGCGTGCGGGCACCGTACGGGCCGCCACCGACGGCGTCGCCGGCCTCGGCCATGTCGTCGAGTCGCTGGGTGTGCCGCTGACCGAGGTGGGCGCCCTGGTCGTGGACGGCCGCGAGGTGCCCGTCTCGCACGTCCCGGCGGGCGGGGAGTCCGTGACCGTACGGACCGTCGCACGCCCCCAGAAGGTCCCGGGCGCTCCCCTGCGCTTCCTCCTCGATGTGCACCTCGGCACGCTGGCCCGCCGGCTGCGGCTGCTCGGCGTGGACACGGCCTATGAGTCGACCGACATCGGCGACCCGGCGCTGTCCGCTCTTTCGGCGGCCGAGCAGCGGGTCATGCTGAGCCGGGACCGGGGGCTGCTGCGCAGGCGTGAGCTGTGGGCGGGGGCGTTCGTGTACAGCACGCGTCCGGAGGAGCAGCTCCGGGACGTCCTGGACCGGTTCCGTCCCGAGCTGCTTCCCTGGACGCGCTGCACCGCCTGCAACGGGGTGCTCCGCAAGGCGACCAAGGACGAGGTCGCCGACCAGCTCAAGCACGGCACGCACGCGACGTACGACGTGTTCGCGCAGTGCACGGCGTGCGGGCGGGCCTATTGGAAGGGCGCGCACCACGACCAGTTGGAGGCCATCGTGGAACGCGCCCTGGCCGAGTCACGCGATCACGGCTGACTCTTCCTCACATCACCCTTTCCACAGGCGATTCCGTCCCGGTTCCGGTCCAGGCCCAGCGGGTCGTCCTTGCCGTTGATCTTCAGACGGCCGTAGTCGTTGGCCTTGAGCCACTCGCAGCGGGCTGCCGGCGTCTTCCTCACCTCCGCCGGGAAGCCGGTCGGGACGCAGACGTTGATCGAGCCGTAGTGGCGGTCGCAGCCGGAGATCGTCGGGCTGACCTTCTGCGAGGGGCGCTTCTTGCCGGGCCCCGCCACCTTGCCCTTCGGTGCGTCGGCGAAGTCGTGGACATGCGCTGAGGCGTCCGTCGCCTTGAGTGCCTGCGGGCCCTGGAGGTGCACCCACTCGGCCACCGACGGCACCCCGTTGGCGTCGACCGCGAAGAGCATGTACCAGCCGGGCGGGGCCAGGTTGGGGTTGCTCGTGACGTTCAGGTCGACGTTGTCGCCGTCCACCGAGAGCGGCAGGTCCACGAACCGCTGGTTCGGGTCGGAGGAGTGCGTGACGGCGGCCGGGCGGATCAGCTGGGCCTTGGCGATGGGGCGGTCGACGGTGATCCGCTGGGTGTCGCCGTAGTTCCACTCGCTGTCGATGACGGAAGTGATCTGCGGGCGCGGGCCCTTGAACAGGTAGGGCGGGCTGTAGACCGACACGTCGTGGTTCCAGGTGCCGTTGCCCGGGTTGTCACCGGTGGTCATCACACGGCCGTCCGGCAGCAGGAACGCCGAGGAGTGGTAGCCGCGCGCCTCGGGGTCGCCGGCCACCGGGTCGAAGGTCTCCGACTCCGGGTCGAAGAGCGACGTCTCGTAGACCGGGTTTGCGCGGTTGTGCAGCGCGCCGCCGGTCTCCAGCACTTTGCCGTCGGGCAGGAGCACGGCGGAGACGTACATCTTGCCCTGGTTCCCGGTCTGCGGGACGGGCCCGTCGCCCAGGTCGACCGTGCCCTGCGGGATCGGCGGCCCGGCCGCGTACGAGGGGTTCGGCTGCTTGAGGTCGATGATGTCGGTCAGGCGGTTCGCCTCCGGGTTGGAGTCGATGTTGCCGCCGCCGAGGGTGAGGACCCTCTGGTCCTGCGCCGGGGGCAGCAGCACGCTCGCCGACTGGTCGCGCTCGTCCTTCTTCTGGAGGCCCGGCACCTGGGTGATCGTGTTGGCGTCGTAGTCGTAGAGCGCCGAGCCCGTGCCCGGGATGTTGTTGCCGAAGACATGGCTGCCCGAGTAGAAGAGGCGGCCGTCCTGCATGAGGATCATCGACGGGTACAGGCCCCAGTAGGACCAGGTCTGATTGACCTTCCAGGTCGGCTGCCACCGCTGCTCGGCCTGGGAGAACAGCTCGGCGGTGACCGAGCCGGTGGAGTCCTCGCGCAGTCCGCCGAAGGAGATGACGTCACCGTTGCCGAGGACCGTGGCCGACGGGTACCAGTGGCCGTCGTTCATGTCGTTGGTCTTGGAGTAGGTCTCGGTCTCCGGGTCGAAGATGTACGAGTCCTTGTAGCCCTCGTAGCCGTGCCCGCCGGGCACCGGGTACGCCTTGTTGCCGCTCATCACCAGCACGCGCCCGTCCTGGAGCTGGACATGCCCGGCGCAGAACATGTCCTTCGGCGTGGGGACGACCTTGTAGGAACCGTCCGCCGGGTCGTAGACCGCGGAGGTGAAGGTGCCGGCCTCGAACATCGACTCGTCGTTGCCGGAGCCCGCGATGAGCAGCACCTTGCCGTTGTGCAGGACGACGGAGTGCATGGAGCGGACCGGGTTCCGCGTGGGCAGCACGTCCCACTTTCCGTCGGCGCACTGCTCGGCGGTGCCGGTGCACTGCGGCGGCAGGACCGGGTCGGGGACCTGGTCCATCGTGTAGTCGTCGGTGGTGGCGGAGCCGGTGCCGTAGACGGAGACGCCCCAGGAGATGCGGTCGGTGCCGGCCGGGACCTCGGGGGTGCGGACCGTGGCCTGGGTCCAGTTCCCGGCGAGGTCCAGCGTCTTGAGGTCGGTCCAGTACTGCCAGCCGGCCGTCGCGTCGTGCCGGAAGAGGGTGAGGGACGCGTCCGGGGTGGTCGTCTTGTACCAGAGGCCCAGGTCGTACTGCTTGCCCGGCGTCACCACCGGTGCGCACTGGGCGGATTCGGTGATCAGGGCCTTGCGGTCGCCGTCGGCGCGGCGGGTCAGCTCGACCTTCATGGCCTTGCCGCCGGAGTGCGCGTCGGTCGTGGTGGTGAAGGTGAAGTCGTTGTCGCCCCAGCCGGACTTCTCCCAGCAGTACGGCATGTCGCCGGTGCCGGCGGTCTCGAAGCCCGGGTTCTTGATGAGGTTGGCGGCGGAGGCGGTCTGCGGAGAGGTCAGCAGCAGGCCCGAGGTGAGGCCCGCCACGGCCAGGAGTGCGGTACTTCTACGACGTCTTTTCACACGGCTCTCCTTGCTGTGCGGTGCTCCCGCGCCCGGGCTTCTCGCGGTCCCGGCGCGGCAGATAGACCAGCGCTTCGGTCCCCGCGAAGCGCAGGACGAACGTCGTCACCAGCGCGAGCGCGGTGGCGGACAGCACGCCCAGGTGGAACTGGTGCACGAACAGGGCGATCAGCGGGATGCGCAGCACCAGATCGGCGTTGGCGAGCAGCGCGAACCGCCCGGCCCGGTCCCACCAGCGGCGGTGCCTGCGTCGCTCGCGGAACAGCAGATGCTCGATGAGCAGGAAGTTCCAGGCGACGCCGAGCTGGTTGGCGAGGATCTCCGCCGGTACGTAGTGCATGCCGAGCACGGTCAGCGCCCACAGGCCGACCAGGTTCGGCAGGAAGCCGGTGAGCCCGATCAGGCCGAAGCCGACCATCCGCGCGGCCGGCGAGGCGGTGCGCAGCCCGGCCAGGTGGCGCAGGAAGCGGAAGCCCTCCTGCGCGGTCGACTTGGAC